>SKYW01000085.1 GCA_007127695.1 Balneolales bacterium
ATCACCACCCTGTATGTGATCAAAGGCGGGATCTACAGCGTGGTCGGCACCGAGGTGATCCAGTTCCTGATCATGACGTTCTCCTGTATCGTCATCGGCATCATCGCCATCATGGCCATCAGTCCGGAACAGGTCTACGCCATTGTGCCCGAGGGATGGGGCGACTTCTTTTTTGGCTGGCGGCTGGACATGGACTGGTCGGGCATCATGAACTCGGTCAATTACCGCATTGAACAGGACGGGTTCGAACTGTTTGGATACGCGCTCATCCTCATGATACTCAAAGGTATCATGGTGAGCATCGCCGGTCCGGTCCCCAGTTACGACATGCAGCGCGTGCTGGCCACAGGCACCCCGAAAGAGGCCGCCAAGATGAGCGGACTGGTGATCCTGGTCCTCTATTTCCCACGCTATTTCATGGTCGCCGGCCTCACCGTGCTGGCCATCGTGTTTTTCAGTCCGGAGCTCAAGTCCATGGGGGCCGACATCGACTTCGAGATGATCCTGCCCTACGCCATCAGCAACTTCGTCCCGATCGGGTTCATGGGAATCCTGCTGGCCGGACTCATTGCCGCGTTCATGTCCACCTTCGCCGCGTTTGTGAATGCTGCTCCTGCGTATATTGTCAATGACATCTACAAAAAATACATCAATCCCGATGCCAGCGACCGTACGTACGTGCGACTGAGCTACGCCGCCTCGCTGACGGTCGTCATTGTCGGCATTCTGTTCGGTTTCGTGGTGGATACGATCCACGCCCTGACGGTATGGATCGTGGGCGGACTGTACGGCGGATACATCGCGGCCAACCTGCTGAAGTGGATCTGGTGGCGCCTTAACGGTTATGGCTATTTCTGGGGGATGCTGGCCGGTATCGTTGCGGCGCTGACCACCCCGGCGCTGTTCGCAGATCTGACCGCGCTGTTCGCCTTCCCGATCGTGTTCGGTTTCTCGCTCGGTGGGACGATCATCGGTACGCTTCTCACACAGCCGACCGAGTCGCACGTCCTCAAGAAATTCTACACTGAAGTGCGTCCGTGGGGATGGTGGAAACCGGTCCAGGAGGCGTGCACGGCCGAGAACCCCGCCATCACGCCCAACACCGATTTCCGTCGCGACATGTTCAACTGTGCGACCGGCATCGCCTGGCAGATGTCGCTGGTGGTCATGCCCATCTACCTGGTGCTGGGCGAATATCCCAAAATGGGTGTGAGCATCGCCGTTTTTGTGCTCACGAGTGTCATCCTCAAGTTCAACTGGCTCGACAAGATCGAGGACTATCCGGCCGGCACCGAGCTGAGTGAGAGAGACATCCGCGGCCGGCTGAAGACGGATGAGTAGGCATGGCCCGGAATCAACCGAATGAATTTAAAAGCGAAAATGCCATGATCCCGGTTCTGAAATACATGATTCTCAGGTTGAAGCTGACCATGCCGGCTCTGTTGGTTGGCACCGTTTTATTGCATGCCCAGGCTTTCGCAGCTGGGGCAGATGCACCTGATCCCGCGGCATTTGGTGTGCAGTCGGCTGCCGATAAATCAGATCCGACAGTGAAGGTGCTTTTCGATCCCGCTCTGGAGGGCGGAGTGCCCGAGCTGATGCTTTTTCCGCACCCCGGAACGGGGCATCCCGTGCCGGTCTGGGTGCGTGCCTATGTGCTGGATGATGACGACCGGCCTGTGATCCGAGCCGAGCAGGTGCTGACCGTCGACGACACGCTACGATATGTGCTTCCGGTGGAGGAACGCCGCGAGTTTGTGGGTGTGGCGGTTCTGCCGCACCGTGACGCCGCCGATCCCTGGTTTGAGTTCAGGGCGTTATACCTTGGCGGGGCGCCGGTGCTGGAATATGACGCTGCCGGGGTGACCGTGCCGCCGGATGATTTCCAGGAGTACTGGGACGAGGCGCGCGAGCGGTTGGCCGGCATTCCGATCAATCCGCGCATTGAGCCGGTCCCTGATTTCAAATCGGAGACCGGCCGCCTGTACCGCGTAACCCTTCAGTCATGGGACGATATTGATATTGTTGGATGGTATGTGGTGCCTGTGGAACTGAGTCTGTCCGAAATGGAGTCGGGGTCCGATGCGTCAGACGTTCAGAGTGGTACCGAGACCGGGACAAGCTCCGTGGATGCAGGGCGGATGCGCTATCCCGCCATTCAGATCATGCCGGGGTGGGGCGCCGAGCAGCCGCCGATGGACCGCACGGCGGACGGGTACATCACCTTCTCGCTGAACCCGCGCAGCCACGGCCCGAGCAAGGCCTATTTCGAGACGCCGGTGGCGCATCATATGTGGAATATTGATCGGCCGGAAGAGTATTATTACCGGGCGGCGTACATGGACGGGGTGCGCGGACTTGATTTCCTCAGCGATCGTCCGGAGGTCGATCCGCAGCGCATTGCCGTAGAAGGCGGGAGTCAGGGTGGAGCGTTTGCGCTTGCGCTGGCCGGGCTCGATGCGCGCGTGGCGGCCGCGGTGGCCAATGTGCCGTACATATCCAATATCCCGGATTACATCCGGCTGTCGACCGGCGGATCCGGCGCCAGTTTCCTCCAGCGCATCAAGGATCCGGAGACCGGTGAGGCCGCCGCCCGCTCCCTGGCCTACATCGATGTCGCCAACCTCGCATACTCCATCAGCGCGCCGACGCAGATCATCGTGGGGGTGCAAGACCGCGTTACGCCGCTGCTCAACGGTGTGGTCGCCTACAACCGCATCCCGGCAGGCGTGCCGGCCGAATTGCTGCGCGAGTTTACGGCCGGACATGAAATCTCACCTTTCATGCGCGAATCCAACCGGCGCTGGTACGAGACGCATCTCAGATAGCCACACGATCGATCACTTGTATACTATCGTTTAGTTGTATTTGAAGAACAGTGAAACGTACAGTTGCTGGATCAATGGCAGTTCTTTTGGTTGTATCTTTAGTAACATTTCATATTTGATATAAAATGACTATATTATACTTCATATATGAAATGTTATGAATAAAAAACGCCCGATACTACTACCCAGACACAGGCGAATGCTCGAGCAATTGGGCGAGCAGTTCAAACTGGCTCGCCTTAGAAGGAAACTGAGTGCTGAACAGGTTTCAGAACGGGCCGGGATTGGTACAGCAACATTGTGGCGGATCGAGAAGGGAGATCCCGGTGTGGCCGTTGGAAAATATTTCCATGTCCTGGTTGCTCTTGGGTTGGAATCGGACATTCTGAAATTAGCAGCTGATGACAATCTGGGTAGAAAAATTCAGGATGCCGATCTTACGATGAAAAAGAGAGCCCCTAAAAGAGAAGGGATTTAGGTATGGCATGGCAGGACAGCAAAGTGATCCAGATCTTTTCGCATCCTTCAGATCTCCTGGAGCCCCTGCTGATGGGTACCTTGCGCGCAGATATCGTGAGAGGGAAGGAGATCTTTTCCTTTGAGTACGATCCGGGATTTCTGAAATCGGATGCTGTATTTGAGTTAGATCCTGGTCTGAAACTGTATCGAGGGACACAGTACTTGCGCGAGGACGAACGCAACTTCGGAATGTTTCTGGACTCTTCACCTGATCGGTGGGGCAGGGTTCTTATGGACAGAAACGAGGCCCTGAAAGCGACAAAGGAAAAGCGGTCGCCACGGCTCTTGATGGAGTCAGATTATTTGCTCGGGGTTTTTGATGAGTCCAGGATGGGAGCCTTGCGCTTCAAGACGGACAAGGATGGATCGTTCAAGAATGATGATCCCCGACAAGCAGTACCACCGATGACATCGTTAAGGGCGCTGGAACGTGCTGTATTTGAGTTCGAACATGCTGTTTCACGCGACGATGAACAATACTCTGCCGGGCTTTCCCTGCTCCTCGCACCGGGATCATCACTCGGTGGCGCCAGACCGAAAGCGAGTGTGAAATCCGAAACCGGTCATCTTTGGATTGCCAAGTTTCCGAGCAAGAATGACAATGAAGACAGTGGTGCGTGGGAATATCTATTATACCGTCTCGCCTTGAATTGTCGTATTGTCATGGCGGAATCTTCAGCAGACAGGTTTTTATCAAATAAAACCACATTTTTAACAAAGCGGTTTGACCGGGACGATAAAAACCGAAGAAGACATTTCTTTTCTGCTATGACATTGCTTGGCTATCAGGATGGTGCCGATTATCAGTCGGGAGTGAGTTACCTGGAGCTGGTCGAACTGATTCTTTCCCGTGGGTCAAATGTCAATGATGATCTGGAGCAGTTATGGAGGCGCATAGTCTTCAATATCCTGGTAGGCAATACCGATGACCATCTCAGAAACCACGGTTTCCTGCTGAAGGATGCCGGACTTGCTTTGAGTCCGGCTTATGACTTGAATCCGAATCCCAAGGGGGTCGGATTACATCTGAATATTGATGAGCAGGACAACCGGCTGGATACGGAGATTGCCCGAAGCGTTACACATTTCTTCCGCATATCAGCTTCCAGGTCATCGGAAATCATCAGTGAGATGAAAAAAGTCGTATCCCTCTGGCGATCGGAAGCCGGAAAAATTGGGATGAGCAGTGACGAGATGGAAGTAATGTCATCTGCATTTGACATCAACCGGTAAACCTGCTCCGGATTCGGTTATCCGTCAATATTGATCAGCGCTGATACCGTTCCGGCACAATCGATACCGGGATGGACTCGAACGGATTGAGCGCCTGGTCCACGATCTGCGCGAACGCTTTCCGGGTGACCGGGGCATCCGGCTCAAAGCGGCGGCCATCGGTCCAGTGGTCGGTCCAGCCGGCCGCAGCGGCCCAGGCGACGGCCTGTGTCAAGGCGCCGCCGGCATCCACATCCACAAAAACTGAGGCGCCGTCAGTACCAGGGGTGCCATCTGGACCAGGCGAACCATCAGCACCGGGGGCGCCGTCTTCCGGCTGCGGGGAGCCGATCATTTCCCAGACGAACAGGACGACATCCCCGCGGGTAGCCAGTCCCTCGCCGTCCCATGCGGCATGGTCGACGGCCAGGTCCGTGGTGGACCGTACCAGCGCTTCGCTCACCTGCATGCGCGTCATGGCGCTGTCGGGATAGATCCAGGTCTGGTTGGCCCACAGATAGGGCACGCCGTGGCCCTTGAGCACGCCGCTCAGGCCGACGCGCTGCAGCGGCTGGAAATGCCAGTCGTCCGGCGTGGTATCGATGAACGGCAGCGCCCAGCAGTCGTTGTCAAGCAAGTGCTGCTGCAGCTGGCGGACCGACAGCTCGCGCGGCTGCACACCCTGCCGGATGGCCATGGCCGCGGCGGCACCGGCCGCCTGACCGATCGTCATCACCGCGGGCTGAAGCCGGCTGGAGCCGTTGGCGATGCTGCTCACGGAGATGCTCTTCTCGGCGACCATCAGTCCGTCGGTCTTCTTCGGAATCAGGCTTCCGAACGGGATGGAAAACGACGGAATGGGCGGAAACGCATCGAAATGCGTCTCGAATTCGTACGGCTCGCGATCACCATCCTCCAGCAGTTCGGCCGGCGGGGAGGGATTGAGCTCGCGGTGATGGTCCAGCGGGTAATCGCCAACGCCGATGGCGGTCATGTACAGATCGTTCTGCACGGCGTACGGATCCACCAGCTCGTTCATGGTGAGCATGGTGAGCCCGTCCAGACGACGCGTCTCGCGATGATACGGCCGGTACGGGAAAAGATCCTCGGTGCTGTATTCGTCATCGGCCAGGCCGAGATTGTGGAACCCACCCTCGGTCTGGATGAAGTAGATGAACTGGCGCGTACGGTTCTTGGCCTCCTCGTAAAGGATTTTCCGCTCGTGATGGTCCATTTCGATCACATTCAGGTAGTAATCGTTGCCAAAAATGGGCCAGTTGATCAGGTATTTGTCATTGGGCAGTTTCGCGTATTCCAGCATCCGGTCGCAATCCACTCCCTCGAACGTGTCGGGATCGGCGCTGAGCTCCTTGCAGGCGCCGATGAAAATGGAGGGCTGGTAGTTGGGCGGACGCGGGATGGTCATGTCGGCATCCGGACCGTAATCTTTGAGGATGGCGGTGTAGGTGAGATCCTGGATCATCTCATTGCCGTGGGTCGGGGCAATCTCTTCGCCGGTACGATCGCGCGGATCCAGCCCGAGGAAATAGTCGGTGCCGGAGCGCGCCATCAGGTCGCCGTACTCGGAGGCATCGATGCTGATTTTGGCCTGCAAGAGCAGCGTGTTACCCTCCATGTCGTAGAAGGTGGCGCCGCGCACGGTCTGGCCGTCCATCACCATCTCGTCGATATAATATCCGTGGATGCGGGTGATGTTGGGCAGCTCGTCCATCATCTCGTTGAAAAACCGGTTGCCGATGTGCGGCTCAAAATGGGTATTGCTCACCCATCCGGTCTCCACGGCCTCGGGTCCGCCATAGTAGTCGTAGAGCATTTCGCGGAACTCGCCCCAGATACCGGAAGGCAGGCGGTGGTTGCCGTCCGTGGCGCTCACACCTGAAGTGGTGAGCATGCCGCCCAGCCAGGGTGAGGACTCGACGACCACCACATCCACGCCGTCGCGTGCCGCCTGAATAGCTGCGGTAACACCGCTGGTGCCGCCGCCGTAAATCAGCAGATCGGTGGTGAGGACACGGTCGGGCGCGTCAAGTTCCGCCCGTTCACAGGCGGTAAGGTGCGTCAGAATGGTAAAAGCAGCGAATAAAAGGACGACAGGAAACAGAACAGAGATACGTGAAGCAGGATTACGCATGGTGTTCAATTTTGAAGTTGCGGTTGTGACCGGCAGCAAATGCCGCATGTCGAAAAAAAGGTTGGAACGGATCCCGGATACGATGCGAAAATGATGCAGAATGGTCCCTGTCCGCATCGGTCATGTTAAACATGAGCTGAAAATCCCGGCGGCATCATGCCTGGCAACCGGGATGATATAATAACGATTATCGGGTGCTTTCGGCAAGCACATCCCACCAGTCATAGTTGATGATGTGGACGATGTCGAAGATCATCAGGCCATACGACATTTCCCGGCACATGTGGGAGGCGCGCACGAACTGGTCGGGATCACCGTCATACTGCTCGACATAGAGTCCGCAGTAGATGGGCACTTCGCCCATGACCACATCACGCGTTATGCGGGCCGATCCCTCCACGGAGTACCAGAAATCGCGGGTGATGCCCATGCCTGCCTCATGGCGCTCTATCTCCTCCTC
>SKYW01000215.1 GCA_007127695.1 Balneolales bacterium
GTGCCGCGGCCGGTGCTCTCCAGGTTCCGGATCACATCCAGCAGCTTGACAAGGTTTTCGCGCACCTGCGGATCGTCCGGGAACGCGCCGATATAAGGACCGGACGTGAAAAACGCCTCTTCCAGCAACTCGGAAACGCGACGGAACGGCACCTTTTCGCGCAGCTTCCGCAACAGGGGCACCGCCGACTCCAGCGCCATGCGATCAGCATGCCGCAGCCGCCCGTGCCACGACACATGGTCCGACACCGCACTCCAGAAATTGGGATATTTGCTCCGGTCCTCATCCATCACCACCCGCATGGTCAGCAGGCCCGAATCGGACAGCGACACCAACGGCGATCGCAGCAGCCCGGTCAGCGACACGTCGTCAAACGCATCCAGCAGAAACGATAGCAGCAGCCAGGCATCCCGCACCTCCCTGCGCATGTAGTAGCTCTTGCCCTTGGCCACGGTGAACGGCAGGCCGGCCTCCCGGAGCGCATCCTCCAGTGCATACATGTGCGTGCGCCGCTTGTACAGCACACCGATCGCCTTTTCGCCCTTTTTTATTTTCTGGTGGATGGCGTCGTAGACCTCACGCCGTCCGTCATAAATTTCGCGCAGAAATTTGGCTATGCGACGGGCTTCCAGGTGGATGGGGTGCGATGCGAGCACTTCCGCATCCACTGAGTCGGACGAATCCACGTTCGAATCCCCGCTATGCCGCTTTTTGAGTTCGGCTCCCAGCGCCCCGCCGTCGGCCAGCAGTATGCGGACCTCGCCGGGCGCCTCCGCATTCCCGGACAATTCGGCAGACGGCCGGCGCAGCGGCTGGTGATACGCCTCGTAGGATGCCGCCTGCGCTTTTGGACCGAGTATGCCGCGAAACAGGGCATTGGTGAACGTGACGACCGCTTCGTTTGAGCGGAACGAGTAGGGCAGCTCCACCGACATCAGCGGCATGGCGCCCGGGGCATCGCTCCGGTTCGTCAACTCCCCCTCGGCACGCCGCATCATGGCCACGTCGCCGCCGCGAAAACCGTAGATGGCCTGCTTCACATCGCCGACGATCAGCAGCTCCTTGCCCACTTTCGAAACATCAGCTTCAAGTGAAGAAGCGCGACCGACTGGATTAGAAGCGGCGCTCTCCGGAGAAGAAGAACTACCGCCATAAGAAGAAACGCCACCCTCCGGCAACGAACCGTCTCCATCCGGAAAAGCGAGCTTATCCAGGATTTCCCACTGCCTGCGGTCCGTGTCCTGGAACTCATCCACCAGGATCTGGTCGAAACGGGCCCGCATCTGCGCGGCAACGGCGGGATGATCCGTGAACAGCCGGTGGGTAAGCCAGATCATGTCGTCGTAGTTGAAATACCCCGCCTCAAACCGCTGATAGCGCATGAGCGTGCCCCACCGCAGGCCCAGCTCTGCCAGGTCGCGCATGTTCCAGTACGCTTCGTGATCGGGGTCGAATTCCTCCTGGCCTGGATAGGATGCGAGCTCGCGCACCAGGTCCGGCCGCGACAGGTATTCGTCGAGCGTCACCAGGGTGTTGTGATATTCGAAAAACGTATCGCCCTGCTGATCGATCTCCGCCAGGGTCTCTTCATCGATTTCGCTTTTATTGAACGCCTTTTTTGCGAAACCGTCCGTCTTGTTCTTGATGGCCGCAAGGCCTTCCATCGACCGCGGGATTTTCTCCGGCGAGGCAAACCACTCCGGATGGGAGGCAAAGGTATCCAGCAGCTCCCGCAGCAGTGCATCCCGTTCCTCCCGCCAGTGCTCCGAGACCTTGCCGATCCAGCCGGGATACTCGCCGGGCGCCAGCAACGCCAGTTCTTCCAGCGCCTTGTCATCCACCCCCGACAGCTCATTCATGAACTTCTCGAAATCGGAAACGGAGAGCCGGGTAAGCTGGCGCTGCAACGCTTCGTGATCCTTGTACTTGCTGTAAAACCGCTTGCGCCACTCCATCATCCAGAGCACCTCATCGTAATCGCTCAGCAGTTCCAGCGCCCCTTCAACGTTGCGCTCATGATCCGGACGGCCGAACGCGTGCGGCGCATCCGGCACCGATATTTCGGTGACCTCATCCGGGAAATATTGCAGGATACGGTTGCAGAAGGAGTGGAATGTCGAAATATAGTTGTGCGAGAAGCGCTGGCGGGTAGCGAGCAGGTGCTTCGAAGTACCGATATTCCGGTTGATGGCGGCATAGATGCGCGAGCGCATTTCCGCGGCGGCAAAGTCGGTGAAGGTGAGGGCGAGCATGCGCTCCAGCGACGCATCGTTCTCTACCAGCTGGTGGATGACACGCTTGGTGAGGTTGTGGGTCTTGCCCGTGCCGGCGCCGGCTTCCAGGATGAGGTATCCCTTGTGGCGACAGATCTTTTCGGTGATCGCGCCCGGTGTCTGTTCCATATTGTTGCGTTCAACATTGTTGCGTTCATCCGCCATCCGCATCCTCCCAGAACGGTTCGAACAGGTAGTACCGGTCCAGTTCATATTTCAGTTTCTTCTTGCGGCGCCGCGACACCTCCCGGTTCCTGCGCTGCTGCTGGATCCGGACATCGTAACGTTTGATGTGCCTGAAATCCGACCAGGCTGGATCGCCGGTGAGGCTGGCGTGGAAGCGTCCCGAACGGATCGCCTGCACGATCCAGGATATCCGCAGCTGTTCTATGGCCTGCATGAACGCGTTCAGCTCCGCTTCCGGCTTGAATTTCAGCATGGTCTTTTTCCGGCCGGAGCCGTCTTTTTTCATTAAATGCGTTGCATCGATCATCTCCGCCGAACCGAGTGCATAGTCGCACTTCACATCTTTTTTCTTCCCGTTGATCGGAAGGGTGTAATATCCGGCCACGAAATGCGCCAGCCCGCTTTGCCGCAGGAACATGGCATAGACCGGGAGCTGAAAACCCGATCCGTGCCGGATGCTCTTATAGGACCGGGTGCCGGATTTGCCCGACTTGTAGTCGTAGATCAGCGCACGCCGCCCGTCGGAGGTCACATCGATCCGGTCGATCATGCCCCGGAAAAAAACGGGCACACCCCCCATTTCCTTCTCGAAACTCCATTGGTGCTCCATCCGGAATCCCGACCCCGGATAGAAGACGGCCGGACGCGCATCTTCCACATCGGAGAGCAACCCCCCGCGCCCCCGTGCTTCCCGCTCCAGGAACCAACGCGTCACCCGCTCCAGGTTCTTCTCCAGGATGCCCGGAAACGGACTTTGCGGATTGCCCAGCTGATGACGGTACGCCTCGGTCAGCCGCCGCCGTATGCGATCCATCCGATCCGTCGCCGCATCGGGATCCTCCTCCGGCCAGACGGGCGGTCCCTCCTCCGGGGTCTCCGAATAGAACTCCTCAAGGATCTGGTGCAGCAGGCTGCCCTTGATATTCGACTCGGCATCGTCCTGGTATTCATGCAGCGGCTTCAACCGGAGCACATATTTGAAAAAAAACTCGTGCGGCGAACCGGCATACGTATCCAGCCGGCTGATGCTCATGCGCATCGATCCCTCGCCATGCTGCAGTTCCAGCCAGCGTGATGTGATTTCCGGATCCAGCACCCCGTCGTATCGTCCCATCTCATACGAGATTTGACGCGATTTCTGCACCGCCGCCGCAAGCTGCCATGAGTACCAATCAGACTGTTTTGCCTCTGTGTACCCGGAATTTTTCTGGTGGATGCGGTTCCAGAAAGCACGTTTTTTGGCAGAAATGAATGACGCACCATGCTCCTTTTTCGATTGCGTCATTTTGCCGTTGACGACCTTGCCTTCGATATCTATGATGTGTGCCGGGCTGTCTTGCTGCGTAAGGGTGGACACAAGCCGGCCGGACTCATATCCGCTCATCAGCCATTTTTGTGCGGTTATTGGCCAGGGACGAAATTCCTGCTCTTCCCGGCTGTCAAGCAGCTCCAGCCAGAGCGGTGACGGCATCACGGATTTCTGCGCTACGAGGGACGGCCTGCTCAGATAACGCGGCTTGTCCGACGAGAGCAATCGCTGAAACTGCATGCGCGCTTCGAGATAACCTTCCGACCCGTCTTTTTGTGTGAGTATTTGCAGGGTTTTCTCATAACGGAACTGCAGAAAATCGGGTTTTTCAGGGCGGGGGAACCCTTCCTCGTGAAGACCCAGGACGAATACGATCTTGTCGTGCACCTCCGGCAGCTGACGGATCTCGGTGAGCAAGATGCCGCCGGGACGTTCCAGCGGACGTTCCCTCGTCTCTTTCAGGCGCAGCTCCAGCACCCGGAAAAATTCGCGCCTTGCCATCAGGCGGCCAAGACCCAACCGCGCTTCTGCCTGTTTCAGCTTCTCCAGGATGATCTCCAGCAGCTCCTTTGCCTCGTTGGCTTCGCGGCTCATCAAATCCCCCTGGAGACGCAACAAGGTCCGGGTCCATTCCACCCACGCTGTCAGCGTCTGTCGCTCCGGGGTGTCATAGAAGCGACGAAGTGCCTCCAGATGATCCAGCACGGAAGTATAAAATTCCCGGTTGCGTCGTTCCTGGTTCCGCCGCTGCTCCTCCCTCTCCTCGTCATCCTCAAACTGGATATGATCCAGCAGCCACTCAAACACCCGGTCCATGCCCGAGGTCGCCTCATCCAGCGTCCGGAAGTTGTATTCCCGGCAGAACTGGGAAAAATGTCGGATATTGGGCGCCTTGTTTTCGTCGTGACCCTGCAGGTCCGGCAGCACCAGGCGATTGTCGGCAAACACGCGGGAGACATCGTCAATGGGAAAATCGTTGTCGCCGAGCTTGAAATAGGTCAGCAGGCGCCGGATGAACGGATTGCTTATGAGCGAGGGCCCCCGGCTGGTGTACAGCGGGACTCCAAACCTGTCGGCCGCTGACGCGACCATCGGTTCGTAAAGCGACAGATCGCCGGTCAAAATGACCACGTCCTCATAACTCCTGATGGAGGCTCTCTGTTCATGATCCTCACTGCTTTCAGTCATCATCGACAAAATCTGACGCACGGCCTGCTCCAGCTCTTCCCTTGGATGGTGAAAGGCATCCATAAAAATATTATCGGCAGGAAGCGCGGCGGCCGGATCCTCCGCAAAACGAATGGACACAAGTTCTGGTCCCCCCAGAAGCCCCAGTGCATGCTTGTGGATCTCGTCGATCACATCGGTGAGATACAGGATGATTTTTTTATGACGCAATACGTCTTTATTGCAGTGTGTCATTTTCCCGGGGAGATGCTCACGGTCCACCCACTTTTTCCTGGCCATATGGAGCTCATATTCGTGCAGCAATCCGGCCAGCACGTTGCCATCGCGCGTCATACGGGATCCTGAAGTCCGCTCCTTCTCCAGCAGCATGCCGGGACGCAGATGCTCCCGGTACAAATCGGCAATGATGTTGGATATGGCCGTGACGGAGGTCATCCCGGCAAAGCGGCGATACTCGGGATTCCCGTGACTGGAGAGCCACTGTTCCAGCCAGAGCGTGCGCTCTTCGGGCGACGGAACCAGTGCGGGGAGGTCCGCCTCCGCCAGGCTGTGCATGGCCAGCTCCTCGACAAATGAAGTGAGCGTGCGGATGTCAGGGGCAAATCCGCTGGTATCCCGCTGCCATTTTTTGCGCACCTCCCGCTCCATCAGCAGGTTGCTCACCAGGATGAGCGTATCCGGGCTTCGGCCCTCCTCCAGCAGATCCTGCCAGAGCTCTGCCGGATCCGGACTGGCATGTTCACGGGTCCACTTCATGATGATGGTGACGATGGTATAGTTGCGGATAGTTTCTGACAGTTGCGGATAATGCCGCCGGCCTGCACACAGGGAATGTCAGTGACACTGAAACCGGCTCCACACAGATTACCAAAAACAACATCCATTTGAAAAGGAAAAATGACACAACAGCCCGGGAAGCACATCAGTACGACACGGCTTGTCGTAGTACACCCATAGTCCATAAGCCAATAATTTCTTATGTTGCGGAACCAACAGATCCATTCACCAACGGAAAAAACCATGTCGATTGCAGGAGCCGTGGTGTTCCTGTTCCTGGTCCGATTGATAAAAAACCTCTGAGGTCTGCATGCCCAAACCTGTTCAAAAAGATGAGATCGTAAACCTGCTGGAAGAGATCGGCACCCTGATGCGGCTGGCCGGCGAAAATGACTTCCGCGCCATGGCGTTCGACAGGGCCGCCAGAACCATCGAAAGTTTGGATGGTGACATAAATAAATATATTGAAGAGCAAACGCTTACGGATCTGAAAGGAATTGGAAAATCGATTGCATCCGATGTCTATGCCTATGCCGAAACCGGCTCTGTGCCGGTGCTTGAGAAACTGCGCAAGCAGGTGCCGGGCGGGCTCATTGCCTGGCTGGGCATCTCGGGCATGGGCCCCAAAAAGATCTACAAGATCCACAAGGAGCTGGACATCACCGAAATTGCGGAGCTGAAGGAGAAGTGCCGGGACGGTTCGGTGGCCGCCTTGCCGGGAATGGGGGAAAAGAGCGCGGAAAAAATCCTGAAATCCATTGCCTGGATGGAGGAGTTCTCCGAACGCTGCCGGATCGACGAAGCCACGGCGGTGGCAGAACTGTTCTTTGAGAAAATGAAGGATGCGGATGGTGTCAAAGAAATTTCGGTGGCGGGATCGCTTCGACGTGCCTTGGAGACCATTGGCGACATCGACCTCCTGATTGCGGCGGAGGAGCAGCATGCCACGTCACTGATGGAACGGTTCGTGGGTCTGGACGGCGTGATGGAGGTGCTGGGACAAGGCGACACCAAGAGCTCCGTCCGGTCGAAGGAAGGGCGCCAGGTGGACCTGCGCATCGTCAGTCCGGATCACTATCCCGCCGCCCTGATGTACTTCACAGGCAGCAAGGAGCACAACGTGGCCCTGCGCCAGCGGTCCCGCGACAAGAAACTCCAACTCAACGAATACGGACTATTCCACCAGAACAAGGACAAGCAGGCCGACCTTGACC
This sequence comes from Balneolales bacterium, assembly GCA_007127695.1. Taxonomy (GTDB): domain Bacteria; phylum Bacteroidota; class Rhodothermia; order Balneolales; family Natronogracilivirgulaceae; genus SKNL01. Next base: position 6,948 of record SKYW01000215.1, read on the forward strand.
GGCCGCTGAAAGCGACATCGGAGGAGGACATCTACGGGCATCTCGACCTGGGATACATACCGCCCGAACTGCGTGAGGATCACGGGGAGTTCGACCTGGCACAGGATGGCAAGGTTCCCGAGCTGGTGGAGCTGTCGGACCTGCGCGGGATCCTGCATGCCCACTCCACCTGGAGCGACGGCAAGCGGTCCATCCGCGA
>SKYW01000146.1 GCA_007127695.1 Balneolales bacterium
CGGACTCGAAAAGCATGGTTTCTGCGAGGGTGGTCTTGCCCGAGCCGGAATGCCCGAGCAAGGCGATGTTTCTGATCTTTTTGGGTTGATACACATTCATGAGCTGTACTCCATTTGAGTTAAAGGCTGGAAAGCAACCTTTTTCAGAATTATAAATTATTTCGTATTAATTTGGTCACAAGCGAAAAGAAATAGTGATGACGCTTAAAAGTAATGTAGGGCAAAGTAACTTTTTGGAAACCTTTTGGCAATAACATGCGGTAAGCATTTACGATGAAACGTATTCTGATCCTGCACACCGGTGGCACAATTACAATGCAACTCATTGATAGTCATAGAGATGATTCCGAATCCGCAATTTCATTCAATCTGGACTTTTTTGATGAGCAAGTGCCGGGCCTGCGGGAGATTGCCGATATGGACTCCAAAACCCTGTTTCTTGAGGACAGTTCCAACATGATTCCGGAGCTGTGGGTGCAGTTGGCGGGTGCTATTGAAGAAAGCTACGGCGATTATGACGGTTTTCTGGTGCTGCATGGCACGGACACCATGGCGTATACGGCGTCTGCCCTCTCCTTTTCCTTTGAAAACCTTTCCAAGCCTGTGGTCTTCACCGGAAGCCAGGTGCCGTTGAGCAACCGTCGCACCGATGCGAGGCGCAACCTGATCAACTCCGTTGAACTGGCTACGCTGAACCTGCCGGAGGTGTGCATCTGTTTCAACGACCGGGTATACCGCGGCAACCGGGCTACCAAGATAAGTATCGGTGATTTTGATGCCTTTGCTTCACCCAACCATCCCGTTCTGGCCGAGTTTGGATTGAATCTGGATATTCGCTCGCAATATCGACCCGGGCTCGATGACTTTCGCAACAGTGCCCTTTTTGACTCCCGCGTGCAGCTTGTAAAACTGTTTCCAGGAATGGATTTTGAGCGGACTATCCCACATGACGCCACAGACGTTCGGGCTCTGGTAATCGAGGCCTATGGAAGCGGGAATTTGCCGGTTGGCAGCGGTCATTCACTCCTTCCCGCCCTTAAGCGCTATATGGAAAATGACGGTATTGTGATCATTACCTCACAGGCGGTATTTGACGAGGTGGATCTGGAGAAATACGAAGGCGGACGCCAGGCCAAGAAACTGGGTGCCATACCGGCCGGTGACATGACCACGGAAGCATGCATTACAAAAATCATGTATCTTCTTGCTCATCACACCGATATTCAGACCATACGTGATCTGTTCCGTGAAAACATCGCCGGGGAGCGCACACACTGACCATACGGCACCTCGTGCCATAACCAAAACCTGTCACACATGTTTTTTGTATTTGATATTGAATCCATTCCGGATATCCCCTTTCTGAGGGAGCTGCTGGAATCGCCGCCGGAAGATGAGCATGAAATGCTGGAGCGGGCTGCGGAGGAGTTTGGCCGGGGCAAGTCGGGGTTTCTGCCGCCGATGTATCACCAGATGGTATCCTGGGTCGGCCTGTGGGTCACGGCATCGGGTGAGCCGCGTCAAAAAGTAGCATGGAATGGTGTGGATGAACGAGAGGGATTGTTATCGCTCATCGACACACTGAGCAGCTATAAGGATTTTGGGGTCATCCATCACAATGGCAAGGGCTTTGACCTGCCCCTGATCACGTATCGTGCCATGAAACACGGGCTGCAACTGCCCCCCAGGCTGAACGCACACGACATACGATACCGCTTCAGCAAACACAATCTTGATTTGATGGATGAATTCAGTAATTTCGGGGCAAGCAGTTTTCCAAAACTCAAACATATCGGTGCGTTGATAGGTATTCCTATAAAAATGACCGGTGAGGGTAATGAGGTTCTGGACATGTTCCGAAACGGAGACCTCGATCGCATTGAACATTACTGTTATGAGGATGTCATGGCCACCTATCTTATCTGGCTGCATCTTCAGTACACCAATAATGAGCTTCAACCAGCCCGTTTTCAGGATCTGCGCAAACGTGCACTGAACAAGCTAAGAGAGATACAGCAGCAGGCCACTGGTTGACATACATAAGAAACAACAAAAGAATGAGGGTATAAAACTTCTCAACACACATAATTCATCATTATGAAATACAGCTACTTACTATCACTTTTCCTATTCCTTCACTTTTTCTTCTCATCTCCTGCTATCCTTCAAGCGGAAGAGCATGCCGGTTTGAAACCGGGTGCCTGGTTGATGCTGGGACCGGTTGCGGAACACAATCCGGTATACCATGACGTTGCGGGCATTGACGGCAATGCCTGGACTGTTAAACAGCTTCTGGATACGGATCTGGCCCGCTACTCGGAGTGGATACCGGCAGAGGGAGATCCGATTCCATGGTCCTTTGACCGGCAACTTGAATGGAGAAGCGTCACTGTCGACGAGGAAGGCCTGCTGGGGCTGCCTTCCGGGTCCGATATCCAGCATGATATTTTATGGGTGGCGGGATACGTGGATGCAGACCGGTTTGTGAAAGGATCGCTCACCCTGCACAGCCGCGGCATGATGCGGGTATTTCTGAACGGTGAAGAGGTGGCCGTTAAGCGAAACACCCAGTACAGTGATGACGAAGAGGCGGGCAGCACAAGCCACTCTTTTGAGATAAGGCAAGGAAAGCATCTGCTGCTGATCAAGCTGGTCCACCCTGCCGGTTCTGAAATACGGGACTGGACATTAAAGGCGTCCGTTGAGGGCGGGGACCACACCGGATCACTGGCATGGACATTGGATCCGTCCCGAACCGTGTTGCAACGTGACATTTCCAACGCTCCCGGTCCGGCCGGTGTTTCCATCAGTCCGGACGGCGACCTTGCTGCCGTCCATGTGCGGCAGGCTCTCCCGCCGGACGGTTCCACGGAAACCCGCATCGATATCCGAAAAACGTCTGACGGCACCCTGTTCCGCCGTTATGCCGGGGGTACGACTGTGACCGGGATGCAGTGGGTGCCTGACGGGCGCCGGTTCAGCTACACAACTTCCGGAAACAACGGAACGGATCTGTGGGTTGTGGATCTTGATACCGGTGAGAAAACGCGGCTGATGAAAGATGTAAAGGATTTCACCGGCTACCGCTGGTCCCCTGACGCTTCGTTTGTGATCTACAGTCTGCGGGAAGAGCACAAGCCTGACAACCATGGGGTCCTTCGGTATCACGGGCTGCAGGATCGCCGTCCGGGCTACCACAGTCGCACTTTCCTCTATCAGTTGAACGTGCCCGAAGGCACCACACGGCGCCTCACGGCCGGCCTGCTGTCCACCATGCCAGGCAGCATCCATCCATCCGGGAAAGAAATACTATACATGCGTTCTCACGAAGTTTATGATGAGCGTCCGTATGGGAAAATCGAGTATGTGATCCTTGACCTTCAGACCATGGAAACCGACTCCCTCTTCTCACTGGATTCCGGGGGTAGCGCCTATTATGCACCCGATGGCAACCGGATCCTGATCCTGGGCGGACCGAATGATTTCGACGGTCTGGGGGTGAACGTCCCGGATACGGTTCTGGCCAACGACTATGACACCCAGGCGTACCTCTATCACAGGGATTCAGGGGAAACGGAGGCAATCACGCGCACTTTCGCCCCGTCCATTTCCATGGCCCGATGGGATGAAACCGGGCGGTACATCTTCTTTGTGGTCACCGAGGCGGCTTACGAGCAGGTGTACCGGTATGACACGCGGGATCGCACGTTCCGAAAGTATGAAGGTGGCCCGGATGTTGTACATTCGATGAACCTTGCCCGGAACAAGTCCGTGGCGGTGATTAGGGGTTCCGGTGCTTCCGATTCGCCCAAGGCGTGGGTGATCGATTTTACCAGGCGAAATCCAGAGCCCCGCATGCTTTATGATCCGGGAGCCGAGGCCTATCGCAACATCCGTTTCGGGGAAGTCAGAAAGTGGACCTTTGAGAGCGAGCGGGGTGAGACGATTGACGGCCACGTGTACTATCCGCCCGATTTTGACGAAAACCGGCAGTATCCCGTAATCGTGTACTACTACGGCGGCACCACACCGGTTTCCCGTGCCTTTGCCGGCCGGTATCCCAAGGAGGTATACGCATCGAAGGGATACCTGGTGTACGTAGTGCAACCCAGCGGGGCTATTGGATACGGCCAGGAATTTTCGGCCCGGCACGTGAATGACTGGGGTGAAATTGCGGGCGACGAGATTATTCAGGGCACCCGTGCTTTCCTGGAGGCGCATCCCTATGCGCATCCAGAGCGTGTCGGCGCCATCGGAGCGTCCTATGGCGGATTCATGACCATGTACCTGCTCACACAGACCGATATTTTCGCTGCGGCTGTTTCCCATGCCGGCATCAGCAACCTGGCCAGTTACTGGGGCGAGGGTTTCTGGGGCTACCAGTACAGCGGTGTGGCCACGGCCGACAGCTATCCCTGGAACAGGCACGATATTTATGTTGGACGGAGCCCGGTGTTCCACGCCGACCGCATCCACACCCCCCTGCTGCTGGTTACCGGCATGTCGGATACGAACGTGCCGCCGGGAGAGAGTCTGCAGATGTTTACCGCGCTCAAGTTGCTGGGACGTGATGTGGCCTTTGTGGCCGTCGAGGACCAGGATCACCATATCCTTGATTACAACAAGTATATTCAGTGGAAAGATGCTATATTGTCGTGGTTTGACAAATGGCTTAAGGAAGAGCCGCACTGGTGGGAGGTCCGTTTTGGGGGTTGAGCTGTCAGCCAAAAATTCCGATTATATTTTATTCAACCGCGCCATAAATTTGCAACCAAGTACAGAAACGCTGATACGATATGAAAAAAGCACTTTTAACAGCCATAGCAGTTTTGTTCTTTCTCATACCGGAAGCCAGGGCCGATGATTATCCGTCCAACTGGAGCCTGGACCTTAAGGGAGGCATCACGTCCGGTTTTTTTACTTTTGACTCAAAAACTACCGCTCAGGGCGGCTTTCAGGTCCGTTATTCGATGAATCCGGTGGTATCGTTTTACGGTGACATGGCGTTTGGCCAGTTCCGGTCGCTGGATTCCATGCAGGGAGTGAACCGTTTTTCGAACGACTATTTTGCCATTGGCCTGGGGGCGCGGATGAATATCCTTCGCATGCTCACAGGCTTGAATCCGGTGACCGAACGCTTCGGTTTTTATGGAGCAACGGGTATCGGTTTGATGCGCGGTGATGTCAGTGTCAGTGATACCAATCTTCCGGGATATTCTGCCCGAAACGCCCCGGTTAATGCGGTTGTATATCGCATTGCAACGGGGGCTGCATACCGGATCAACCGTCGGGTCGATGTGTTCGTACAGGCCGAATTCAATCACTCTGGCAGTGATCTGCTAGATGGTTATCAGCGTGTGGACGGCGGCAGCACGGGTCGTATCAGCGGTGGTGACTCGTTTGTCAACACCAGTGCCGGCATCAGCATCAAATTTGGAAGAAGCCAGGTGCGCCATGCCGACTGGCAGCAATATGATCACCGGACCGATCCCCTGGCACGCTCTCTCCAGGCTGAAATTACCCGTCTTGAAACCGAACTTGACGAGAGGAAACGATCTCAGGAGCAACTGACCCAGCGGCTTCAATCACTGAACCAGACCATCAATGAATTCAGTTATTTGATCAATACGGCGCAAAAGGAGGAGTTCAAATTGTACGACAGTCAGCTCTTGAGCCTTCAGAACCGGATGGATATGATGCAATCCGACATCAACGGCATCACGGAGCGTGTGGAAGTCCAGCAGCCCGTATCCGAAGAAGACAGGTTTTTTGTTGTCGCTTCCGTTTTCCGAAATAGTGAAAATGCCGAAACGCAGCTGCGCGAAGTCCGGAATGAAGGGTTCGACCAGGCTTCCATTCAGCAGGATCGGCGCCGGAATTACTATCTGGTGACTTACAGCGGACATACTACGCGGGAAGCGGCCCTTGAGGAAATGCACCGGGTCCGTGCCGATGTAAACCCGGATTCATGGGTCTATGTTAAATAAGTGTTTATTTGTATGTGCAACCCTGCCCGTGAACATAACACACCACCGGCCGCAATCATGAGCCCCCTTCGGTTTGTTTGTTGGACCGTGCTGCTGACGGGACTGCTGCTCCTGCCCGGCCAGACAGCATTAGCCAGCGAGGAATCATCCAGCTGGAGCCTTGATTTCAAGGGCGGGGTAACCATTGCGCATTTTACCTTTGAGTCCCGTCCAACCGGTCATGGGCTTTTTCAGCTTCGGTATTCGATGAATCCCATGGTCTCGCTTTACGGTTCGGCAGGCGTCGGGGCTTTCCGGGCATCGGAAACGGTTATGGGCCAGGCGGGGTATTCCAATGATTACTTTTTGGGCGGAGTTGGTGTCAGGGTTAACGTATTGCGGATGTTCAGCAGTTCGTCCGGTCTCACCGACCGGCTCGGACTCTACACCACGACTGGCATCCAGTTGATGCGCAACGACGTGCGCATAAGCAACCGGGAGCTGCCCGGCTATGTCGGGACCAACTACACCGGTAATGCACTGATACTGAACGTTGGTGCGGGTGCGTCGCTTCGGCTTAACCGTCGCATCGACCTCTTTCTGCAGACTGAACTCAACCACTCGGACAGTGATATGCTCGATGGATATGAGCGGCTTCCGGGGGCATCGCGCATCGGGTTTATCAGCGGTGGCGATTCCTTTGTAAATACCAGCGCCGGCATCACGATCAAGCTGGGGGGATCTGAAGCGCGCCACATGGACTGGCAGGAGCGTCAGCGGATTCACCGGAGCACTGCTCCTCCCTCCGCTTCCTACGATCAGGAACTGGCACGACTGCAACAGCAGATCGAACGCAGTGACCGGATCAAGGAAGAGCTTGCCAGGAGGATGCAATCATTGACTGCCAATTTGACCGAATTCAGTGAGCTGATCAATACAACGCAGCAGCAACAGCTTGATTCTCAAGATCTGAAACTGGAACAGCTGCAGGATCGTGTGGATCAGCTTCAGTCACAGATCGAATCACTTGCGGGACGTCCCGCACCAGGGGTTGCTGATCCGTCCGAAGCGACCGCTCCATCACCCGTGGATGCCGATCAGGCGCGCTTTTTTGTCGTGGCGGGCGCATTCCGCAATCAGGACAATGCCGGACGCCTTCTC
>SKYW01000019.1 GCA_007127695.1 Balneolales bacterium
CAATGAATCCACAATGGATTGGGTGGAAACATTGAATTCCGATGCCACCTTGAATAAGCGTTTCGGTTTACCCGTTTCTGTCATATACGATTGATCCTGTTCTTTTGTGCGATGTGTCGGTGCTGCCTGCGTCAGGCTTCGTCTTCCTCGAACTCTTCTTCAATAGTCCGGATGATGTGTTTGGCATCCTTGAGGGCCATTTTGCCTTCCGTCCGACGTTCGAGTTCTGCCGGACTCAGCTCCAAAACGGCACGTGCGGTGTCGCACCCGATGTCGTAGAGCAGCTGAACGATCTCATCACCGAAATCGTCGGCAAATTCGAAAATATCGATATCATCTTCGTCTTCCACTTCCCGATAGACATCGATTTCATGATTGGTAAGTTGTGTAGCCAGGCGGATATTGACACCACCTTTTCCGATGGCCTTGGATACCTGGTCCGCCGGCACCACTACCTTGGCCCGCCGCTCCTTCTTGTCGATTTCCACAGACTGCACGTGGGCCGGTTGGAGAGCACGCTTTATGAACTCATGATCGTCTTCGGTGTAGTTGATCACGTCAATGTTCTCATTGCAGAGTTCGCGTACGATTGAATGGATACGTATCCCTTTCATTCCCACGCAGGCACCGACCGGATCCACCCGTTCATCATTGGATATCACAGCCACCTTGGAGCGGTCACCCGGCTCCCTGACCGTCCTGATGATCTCTATGACACCATCAAAGACTTCAGGGATCTCGTTTTCGAAGAGTCGCTCCAGAAAGAGCGGTGAGGTGCGTGAGATAATAACAGCAGGATTGCCTTCCTGGCGCTTTACTTCGATGACAACGGCACGGATTGTCTCACCTTTGCGATAACGATCCTTGTAAATCTGCTGGCTTTTGGGGAGGATAAGTTCCACCCCGTTGTGATTAACCAGTATGTCACGGTTCCGTACCTGGTAAACGTCCCCAAGTACAATCTCACCGATCCGGTCACTGTAATCCTCGAAGATGTTGTCCTTTTCAATCTCACGGATACGCTGAGCCAGGGTTTGACGGGCCATCATGACGGCACGCCGGCCAAAATCCTCGATTTTGAGCTCCTGGGCGAACTCATCATAAAGATCAAGATCGGGATCAAGCTTTTGGGCCTCGGTTATACCGATTTCATTGACCGGATCGCTCAGTTCCTCATCCGGAACCACTTCGCGGATATGCATAATCTGGATTTCACCGCGATCGGGATTCAGTATCACTGAAAATGCATCATCCGATTCGTATTTCTTACGGATCATGGATCGAAATACATCCTCAAGAATTGAGAGCAGAAGATCCCTGTCAATGCCTTTTTCCTTGGCAATTTCAGCAAAAGACTGAATGATCTGTTTTGAAATATCCGTTTGCATGTAGGTTATGTTCGATAAAACCGTTTTGGTTATTTAGAAAGAGGCCAGAACGTATGTCTCCACAATATCAGGAAACGAAATGTCCAGCTCTTTCTTGTTTTCTGTCAAAATCGTGATCTTGTCGTTTGTCACACCGGTGAGTTTCCCTTCCGATGAAACCTCCTCGCCATCTTTAAGGTATGTTACACGGACATTTCGTCCCTGGTTACTGTGATACTGCCTGATATCCCGGAGCGGGCGATCCAGCCCGGGGGAAGAGACGTTCAGTGCATATTTCTTTCCGTGCCAGCCGCTGGCATCCAGCAGGAAATTCATTTCCCGGCTGATGTCGACACACCGGTCAAGCGAAACATTGCCACTTTCGGATTCCACGTAGATCCAGATCACACGATTCCCGGTTGAACCCTTGAGTTCAACATCTACCAGGTACAGATCGTTATCCTCCAGCACCTGCGCTGCAATATCTTTTATCTGATCGAGTTCGTCCAAAATGGCTCTGTTTGCTGATTTCCAAATACAAAAAAAGTGAGCCTTTTTCGGGCTCACTTACAAAGCACAAATATACGCCAAAATTTCATAAAACCCAAAATTTATGGCGTCTCCGGCACTGCTTCCGATCCTCGGGACGGCATATGCGGGCGATCACAAGAACAAGTATTTTTCCCGCTCTTTGCCTATTTTTGAATGTTGAAGATAAACTGAAATATCAGATATGCGCACATTGCCATTTATATTATTGATTATGCTCCTGTCAACTGTCATGCAATGCAACAGTGACAATGAAGCTGAGACCACGGATCGACACGCGGGTCGGGAGGTAGAGCCAACTCATTCACTGGAAATCCTGGACGAGCAGCGGGATCGTGTTGTGGCCCGGGTGCGTGTCGCGCTGGCTCAGACCGAACAGGAGCGCAACACCGGACTGATGGACGTCCGGCAGATGCCTTTTGATACGGGGATGTATTTCCTGTTCGAAGATGAGGCGCCAAGGAGCTTCTGGATGGCCAACACTCCCCTGTCGCTCGACATTCTGTTTATTGACAGGAATCATCGCGTCGTACGGATCCACACGCGGACCGTTCCATTTTCCGAGCGTCAGATACGCTCGGAGCTTCCCGCGAAATACACACTGGAAGTGAATGCCGGTTTTGTCAGTGAGCATGACATCCGGGAAGGCATGTACGTACGGCTGGGCGAGCCGCTGCAACAGTAGCGCATTGTATACGAAAATGCACTTTTCGGGGATATGAGGGTGTTTGTTGCCGGACGCGGGGGTACTCCACTCCTGGACGCACCGTCATTTTTCGCTGCTGAGGAATTCCATCAGTTTCTCAACGTTTTTTCTTGAACCCATGTAGGCCGGTGCCGTCTGGTGGATGGATTCCGGGACGATCTCCAGTATCCTGCCGTGTCCGTCCAGTGCCAGACCGCCCGCCTGTTCTATAATGAAGCCCATCGGGTTGCACTCGTACATCAGCCGGAGTTTCCCTTCGGGATTGCTCACATTGGGTGGATAGAGAAAGATCCCGCCCAGCAGCAGGGTCCGGTGCAGGTCCGAGACCATCGAGCCGATGTAGCGCAGCGAGTAGGGACGTTTTGTCTGCGGATCCACCTTTTTGATGTACTCGATATAGGAGCGGACCCCCTCCGGCCAGCCTGAGCTGTTCCCCTCATTGATACTGTACTGCGGATGAAAATCGGGGATGCGGATATCATCATCGCTGAGCATGAACTCCCCGATCGTCGGGTCGAGAGTGAAGGAGCTTACTCCCATGCCTGTCGTGTAGACGAGCATGGTGCTGGAGCCGTATAGCACGTATCCGGCTGCGGCCTGCTTGACGCCGGGCTGCAGCGCATCCGAATCTTCCGCCGGATCCTCCCGTGGGCTTTTACGCAGGTAGATGGAAAAAATAGTCCCCACCGAGACATTCACATCAATATTGGATGATCCGTCAAGCGGATCGAAAAAGACGACATATTTGCCGGAAGAGCTTTCCAGCCGGATCAGCTCATTGCTCTCCTCCGAGATCATCAGACTTACGATACCCGAGCGTGCAAGCGCCGACATGATCTGTTCATCGGCAAACACATCCAGCTTTTTCACGCTCTCGCCGTGAACATTCCGGCTTCCTTGCCGGCCCAGCAGGTTCGTGATCCCCGCCTTGTTTACTTCCCTCGAAACGATCTTGGCCGCCAGGCCGATGTCGCGGAGAAGCTGGGACAGTTCCCCGGTCGCCCCGTCGAAACGGTTCTGTGAGCGAATAATGAATTCTTCCAGTGTTAGCAGATGATTTGTTTTTTCCTGTGCCATGATCTCCTCGTTGGATGAATCAGGATCTCTCTGATCGTTTTACCAGTTCCCTGTGCAGTTCTTCTGCCTTCTTTTCAAGTGAGCCGGGCGTACCAGCATTCTGTACGACAATATCGGCCTTATCGGATAAACGGTCAAATTCCGGCTGTTTCCTGATGCGGCTTTGAACACTTTCGGGACTGGATCCGTCCCGTTGGGTCACGCGCCGTATCCTCTCCTCTTCGGGACAGGCCACCAGAACAACGACATCACATTCCCCGGCTCTGTCCGATGTCAGCAAAAGGGCTGATTCGTGGGCAAAAAGCGGGGCCCCATCCACCCGTGCCTTCAGTTTTTTGTTTTCCAGCTCCCTGAAGACAGCGGGATGAACGATGCGGTTCAGTTCTTCCACGCGTCCCGCTTCAAAAGCGGCCCTGGCGAGATACTCGCGGTTCAATGACCCATCCTGCCGGTATGACCGGTCCCCGAAGGCGCCTGCAATCTTTTCTTTCAGATCTTCATCGGAGACCATCAGCTGCTTGGCCAGGTCATCGGCGTAGACAACAGGCACTCCAAGGCGTTCCCACACCTGCAGGAAAGTGGATTTGCCGCTTCCGATTCCTCCCGTAACACCAATATGCAACATGACTTTTTTGATGGATATGATTGCCTGGACTTTTATGGTGGATATTTTCGCCTATCCATGATTATTTAATAAAGATCATGGAGATCCAGATCAGATGATGGTATCGCGCCGTGCTTCCTCCTTTTGCCCGGGATGGTCTGTCGTGTAGTGCAATCCGCGGCTTTCCTTTCGGCTCATGGCCGAACGGATGATGATGTAGGCATTCGCAATAAGATTTCGCAGTTCGCACAGTGCCACACTTACACGGGTTCTCTGGTAGAATTCCTCTGTTTCCTCAAAGAGCAAATGTGTGCGGCGGAATGCCCGCGCCAATCGCAGATCACTTCGAACAATTCCCACGTAGTTCCACATAACCTGTTGCAGCTCTTGCTTGTTATGATGGATGAGGATGGCCTCTTCTGCATTGAAGGTGCCACTGTCATCCCATTCCGGCACACCGGTTACCCAGTCCCGGTCGCGAATGTACGCAACGGATTTTTCCGCAGCACGTTTGGAGAACACCATAGCCTCCAGCAGGCTGTTGGAAGCCAGGCGGTTTGCCCCGTGCAGGCCGGTACATGCCGCTTCACCTGCACAAAACAGGCCATGGATGGAAGTCCGGCCTTCGCGGTCCGTCAGTACACCGCCGCAGAGATAGTGGGCAGCAGGCACCACCGGGATCCACTCTTTGGTGATATCAACACCGTACGAACGGCACGTTGCCATGATGTGCGGGAAGCTTTCGGAAAGGACATTGCTATCTATATGCGTGACATCCAGATACACTGTATCATCCCCGGATTTTTTCAGATGGTCGTCAATAGAGCGTGCCACGATATCCCTGGGTGCCAGTTCGCCACGATCGTCGTAATCAGCCATGAAAGCGTGTCCGTTCCTGTCCCGCAGAATGCCACCCTTGCCCCGGACCGCCTCCGATATAAGGAAAGAATTGGCCTCCGGGATGTTCAGCGTAGTGGGATGGAATTGCATGAATTCCATGTTCGCTACACGTGCCTTTGCGCGGTATGCCATGGCAATGCCGTCACCGGTGGCAATGGAGGGGTTCGTGGAATGGAGGTAGACCTCTCCCACACCGCCGGTGGCAATCAGTGTCGCTTTTGCAAGGACAGCTTCCACCTTGTCAGAGCGGGTATCGAAGATATAGGCTCCGTAGCAGTAAATGTCGCCATTGGACCGGGTAATCTTTCTTCCCAGGTGGTGCTCGGTAATCAGCTCGAGGGCAAAATGATGCTCGAAAACATGGATATCCGGATGCCTGGCAATCGCTGCCAGCAGGGTCTGTTCAATCTCTTTGCCGGTACGGTCGGCGGCGTGGACGATGCGGTTGTGGGAGTGCCCGCCTTCCCTGCCAAGGTCCAGCTGTCCGTTTTTCGTGGAAAAACGGGCGCCCCAGGCTAGCAGCTCCCGCACCACGGATGGGCCGTCGCGCACTACCATTTCAACGATAGCCGGATCGCAGAGTCCCGCTCCGGCAATGATCGTATCATTAATATGATCTTCAAATCTGTCCTGGCCGGCGATGACGCTGGCAAGCCCGCCCTGGGCGTAGTTTGTATTGGATTCGGCGGAATCTTTTTTCGTGATGATGGCAACCGAACCGAATCTTGCGACCCGGAGTGCAAAAGAGAGTCCCGCGCCACCGCTTCCTATGACAAGAAAATCATACTTTTCAGGCATCAGACATCAGGTAGGCTTTGATAAATTCGTCGATATCCCCGTCCATTACGGCGCCGACATTCGAGGTTTCGTGTCCGGTACGGTGGTCTTTAACCATGTTGTAGGGATGGAAGACGTAGGATCGGATCTGGGAACCCCACTCATTCTTCATTTTGGAGCTTTCAATTTTGTTTTTCTGTTCTTCCTTGATTCGCTTTTCCAGATCGTAAACACGGGATTTCAGCATGACCAGGGCTTTCTCACGGTTCTGGAGCTGTGACCTTTCCTGCTGGCATTCGGCCACCACCCGCTCCTGTTTGCCGGTGGAGAGTTCTCCGGTCCAGATCAGCCGTACGCCGGTTTCAACCTTGTTCACGTTCTGCCCCCCTTTTCCACCGGCATGAAAGCGCTGCATTTCGATATCATCGGGATTCAGGTCGATTTCAATGGTGTCATCGATCAGCGGGGTCACGAACACGGAGCAGAAGGAAGTATGGCGGCGGGCATTGCTGTCGAAAGGTGAGATGCGCACCAGGCGATGTACGCCGTTTTCTGCCTTCAGATAACCGTACGCGAAATTTCCCTTGATTTCGAGAGTCGCACTTTTGATCCCTGCAACTTCGCCGTGCTGGTATTCGAGCACTGTGGCATCCATGCCACTGTCACTGGCCCAGCGGGTATACATGCGGTACAGCATTTCCGCCCAGTCCTGGCTTTCCGTACCACCGGCACCGGGATTGATGGTCAGCAGGGCGTCGCGCCGGTCATCCGGTGCGTCCAGCATGTTCTTGAACTCAAGATCTTCGACTTCCTTTTTCAGCTGAGCCACTTCCTCGTTGAACTCGTCCGTCACGTCATCCCCTTCGTCCATGATCTCACGGAAAAGGATGATGTTCTGGCGCCGTCCATCAAGCTGGTCCCACTGCGTCACCCATGATTTTTCATGGTTCAGGTCCTGCATCAGTTTCTGGGCTTTGTCTGCATCATTCCAGAAATCCGGCTGCTGCGCCTGAAATTCAAGCTCTCCTATTCTTTCCTTTCGCTTGTCGTAGTCAAAGATACCTCCTCAGCGCATCCACGCGCTGCAGAAG
>SKYW01000124.1 GCA_007127695.1 Balneolales bacterium
AAATCATCATTCACGCGGCAGCAAACCAGACCCGCGTAGCCCTGATTGAAAATGGTGAATTAGCCCAATTATTTATAGAATCCCCGGAAAACCAACGCACTGTTGGTAATATCTATCTCGCCGAGGTACACAAGGTCATGGCGGGCATCCGTGCTGCGTTCATCGACATGGGAACCCAGAAAGATGCTTTTCTCCACTTCTCTGATACCGGTGAGCACCTGGAGAATTACCTGATCATGCTCAACGGCGAGGATGCCATCCCCAGGAAGGCCCTCGAGGAAATCCGCAAGGATAAAAACAACGGGAACGGGTCTGTCACCCAGGAACAGAATCGCGCAGGGGCCCTGCTTGCCCCCAAGCAGAAAGTGCTGGTACAGATTGTCAAGGAGCCCATCGGCTCCAAGGGACCACGCGTATCCACCAATATCACGGTTGCCGGACGCTTTCTCGTGCTTATACCGATGGGTGAGTATGTAGCCGTATCCAAACGGATCCGAAGCCATAAAGAGCGCCGGCGTCTGCGGTCGTGCATCTCATCGGTGCTGCCCGACGGATTCGGCGTGATTGTCAGAACCCTGGCCGAGGGACAGTCCGAGGAAGCCCTTCATAAAGACCTCAAGGACGTGCTGGACAAATGGCAGGCTATTCTGGAAAAGCTGAAAGAAGCCAAACCGCCTGCCCTGCTGCATCAGGATATGGACATGACCGAGAGCCTGGTGCGCGATCTGTTTGCCAAGGACTACAGCCGCATCCTGATCGATGATGCCAAGATCCACCGGTCGATAAAGTCCTATGTCTCCCGCGTGGCGCCCAACATGGTGCCCAACATCGAGCTGTACAAGGGTTCAGAGCACATTTTTGACTACATGAAGATATCGCGGGATGTGGATTCGGTCTTCAGTCCACGCGTGAAAATGCCTAGTGGCGGCTACCTTATCTTCGAACAGACCGAGGCGATGTACGTGGTGGATGTGAACTCCGGCCGCTATGCCGCCAAACGCGATCAGGAGGAAAACTCGCTTAAAACCAATCTTGAGTCGGCCCGGGAGATCGCCAAACAGCTTCGTCTGCGCGATATTGGCGGAATCATCGTAGTCGACTTCATCGACCAGCGCGAGGATGCAAACCGGAAGAAAGTCTACGACGAACTGAAACGTGAGTTCCGGAAAGACCGTGCAAAAACGAATGTCCTGCCCATGAGCGACTTCGGACTGGTTCAGATCACACGCCAGCGGATACGTCCGAGTGTGGTCAAATCGGTATCGAAAGTGTGTCCCATGTGCGGCGGGTCGGGTAGCATTATTTCTCAGAACACCGTGGTTGTGGATATCGAAAGCTGGCTCACCAAGTTCAAGTACAACTACAAGGGGTACTTCACGCTCGATCTGCACCTGAATCCCTATCTGAAATCCATGGTGCAGCGGGGATGGGTCAGCCAGCGGCTTAAATGGCTGTTCAGCTACCGGCTCAACATCAACATGATGGGCGATGACACCATGTCCATGAACGATTTCAAGTTCATGCTGCACAACTCCGAAATTGACATCACCGATGCGGTTCTCAATGACCAGCCGATTGAGAAAGCGATCACCGAAGCCGATCTGCGCGGACCTAACGGCTCACAGAAGAAGAGTGACGATCCCGGCCTGGATTATTTCAAAAAGGATTCGAAACGAGGCGGTGGAAAAGGCAGGACGGGTGGCACTGACAGCCGGGGAGGCCCCCGGGATGCACAACAGCGCGGCAAGGGCGGCGCCCAAAAAGGCCCGGATTCACAGCCGGACAGAAAATCCGGTGGCAAAGGATCACAACGCCCGGATCGTGACGATAGCCGGTCCGCCAGTGACGGCCGCAAGGGCGATGATTCCAAACAGGAGTCACCCAAAAAACAGACACAAAAGCAGTCACGGGCACAGGGTCAGTCCCAGAAGAAGTCACAGGCTCAGACAGAAAGCAAAGGAACGGCATCAGACGGCAAAGAGGATTCCCGCAAAAAAACGGCTTCTTCAAAGCCCAATCCCAAAGCAAAATACTACAAATCATCCCGGGATGAGCCGGACAAGAAATCCGGTGAAAGTGATGCTGAAAAGAGTCAGGCTGAGGACACGCATAAAGAAAGTCCGGCAAAGGAGCAGCAGGATCCGCAAAAACCAAAGAAGCAGCCTGATCCCAGCGGTCACGAAAGCATCGTGACAGACCAGAAACCGGAAAAAGAGGATAACTCCCATCTCCCGTCGGCTGTTGAAGTCGCCAGACAGCACCGGATCGAAAAAGAAGAGCAAGAAAAAAAGGAAAACTGAGCCGCATATGACATTCAAGCTTGATGCAACAACCGTACTGGGAATCATCCACAATGGAAAGGTCTGCATTGGCGGTGACGGACAGGCCACCCTGGACAAGGTGGTGATGAAAGCCAACGTCCAGAAAGTCCGGCATCTGTACAACAAACAGGTGCTGGCCGGGTTCGCCGGATCCACGGCCGATGCCTTTACCCTGTTTGAGCGATTTGAGGACAAGCTCAACCAGTACAACGGGACCATCGAACGCGCAGCGGTGGAACTGGCCAAGGAGTGGCGCAGCGACCGCTATCTGCGCCGGCTTGAGGCGCTGCTGGTTGTCATGAACCAGGAACGCGGCCTGTTGATATCCGGTCAGGGCGATGTCATTGAACCCGATGATCACATTTTGTCGATCGGCAGCGGAGGGTCCTTCGCCCTGGCAGCCGCCCGGGCTCTCAAGCAGAACGCACCCGACCTGACGGCCCGCGAAATGGTGGAACAGTCGCTGCACATTGCAGCGGATATCTGCATCTATACCAATCACAATCTAACCCTGCTTGACATTGAGTGATAATACCCCCCTTTTGAAAGACACCAACCTCACCCCAAGACAGATCGTCGAAGCCCTGGACACCTATATCATCGGCCAGGGTGATGCCAAAAAATCGGTCGCCATTGCCCTTCGCAACCGCTGGCGGCGCCTGAACTCGGATGAATCCATCCGCGATGAAATCGTACCGAACAACATCATCCTGATCGGTCCCACCGGCGTCGGCAAAACCGAGATTGCACGCCGTCTGGCCAAACTGGCGCGCGCGCCCTTTGCGAAAGTGGAGGCCTCCAAGTACACCGAGGTCGGCTATGTCGGACGCGACGTGGAATCGATGATCCGTGATCTGACGGACATTGCCGTCTCCATGGTCAAATCCGAAATGCAGCAGCGCGTCATCAAAAAAGCTGCCGAACAGGTGGAAGAGCGGCTGCTGGACCTGCTCATCCCTCCCATGCGGAAATCGCCCTCTGACCGGCGAACCGGTTTTGAGTCCACCGATACGTCCTTCGACCCGGAGTCGGCGTCAGACGTGGAGCTCAATCAGCGCACCCGCGAGAAATTCCGTGAAAAATTGCGCAACGGCGAACTGGAAGACCGCAACGTGGAGATCAACGTACAGCCAAGCACCGGCAACCCGATGATGCAGATCTTCGGTCCGGGAGGCATGGAGGAGATGGGCATGAACCTGCAGGATATGCTGGGGAACCTCACCAAGGGCCGCACCAAGAAGCGTCAGATGAAAATCCGCGACGCACGGCCCATCCTGCTCAGCGAGGAGACCGAAAAACTGATCGACCATGACGCGGCCAATCAGGAGGCCATCGATCGGGTGCAGAACTCGGGCATCGTTTTCATCGACGAAATCGACAAAGTCGCAGGCGGATCGACCGGCGACGGGCGCGGCGGACCAGATGTGAGCCGACAGGGTGTGCAGCGCGACATGCTGCCCATTGTCGAAGGCTCCAACGTATCCACCAAATACGGGATGGTCAAAACCGATCACATCCTTTTTATCGCCTCCGGTGCCTTCCATACGGCCAAACCCTCGGACCTGATTCCGGAACTGCAGGGCCGTTTCCCCATCCGGGTGGAAATGGACTCGCTGACCGAAGAAGACTTTTACAAGATCCTTACGATTCCCAAGAATGCCCTGACCAAGCAGTACACCGCCATGCTCAAAAGCGAAGGCGTGGATCTGGAATTCACCGACGACGCCATCCGCGAGATTGCCAAAGTGGCCGCCGAAGTGAATTCGGCGATCGAGAACATCGGCGCACGGCGGCTTCAGACCATACTGTCAACGGTTCTGGAAGAGCTCCAGTTCGCCATCCCGGACGATATCAGCAGCGGCAAGGTCACGATCGATAAGGCGTATGTGGACCGCCAGCTCGAGAAACTCACGCGGGACAAGGACCTCAGCCATTATATCCTTTGAGATTGCCATTTCAGTTGTCGTGCAACCAGGCATCCTTTTTCACATATTATCTTGCTTGCCGGGAATGATTTGCGGAAAAAACCGCTTGATTCGTGAACGTGTTATTGTTTTATTGTTCGCTTGACGGTCAGGCACTCGTCATGTGCCTGATTTTTAATTCCGTCGGGTAAGAATCCGGACATGCTTCCCGTTAGTGTTTAGTGCAATGTGATAAACCTGATCATCGATTGGAAATTGCAATCCCGACCGGTGACAGTATCTGCCTGAAGCCTAAGTATCTTAAAATAACACGTTATTTTTCAACAAAACGTTATAATGAGTCTGAAACGCTATCTGACCCCATCCTTGATCTCCATCATCGTACTTGCCCTCCTCTACGTATCCGGCGTCGACCGTGTACTGGCGGGAAGCAACACCCATGAGGTGAATCTCAAGAAATACGCAGAAGTTCAGCAAAAGATAATTGAGAACCATGTGGACGAGGCCAGCATAGAGGAACTTTACAAAAACAGCCTTCGGGGATTTGTACGGCGCCTCAGTGACACTACCATGACCATCCAGGGTACCCCGCTCGACACCACTTTTACCGATGTGAACATCACTTCGCTCAGGCAGTCATTCTCCCAGTTTGAACGGGCTTACCTGTTCCTGGCCAACAATACCACTGTTGAAGAGAACCTGGATGAACGCGTGGAGGATGCCATCATCGCCATGTTCCGTCCGCTCGACCCGCACTCGGTCTATATCAGGCCGGAGACCAGCGAACGTATCCAGGATGAGTTCACCGGACGATTTGAAGGAATCGGGATCCAGTTCCAGGTAATCGACGATACCATCACCGTGATCTCGGCCATATCCAACGGTCCGAGCGACCAGCTTGGCATCCGGTCGGGCGACCGAATCGTCAAAATCGACGGCGATTCATCGGTTGGATTCAGTGAGCAGGATGTGGTCCGCAGTCTGCGCGGCCCCAAGGGAACAAAAGTGACCGTGGGTATCCTGCGTCCGGGCACCCGTCACATGCTTGACTTCGAGATCGTACGTGATGAAATCCCGATCTACACCGTTGACAGCTCCTACATGCTGGACGATGCGACCGGCTATATCCGCGTGAACCGCTTTGCTGCCACCACGCATGAAGAGTTCACACGGGCCATGAGAGATCTCCGGCAGCAGGACATGGAGCGCCTGGTGCTCGATCTGCGCGGCAACCCCGGCGGTTACCTGGAGCAGGCGGTGCGCATGGCCAACGACTTCTTCCCGCGTGGAACCACCCTCGTCGCCACCGAGAGCCGCCATGCCCGTTTCACCTCGGAATACCGCGCGCGCTATAACGGCCCTTACCGCGAAATCCCCTTGATTGTACTTGTGAATGAGGGATCCGCTTCGGGAAGCGAAATCGTCAGCGGGGCCATCCAGGACCATGACCGCGGCCTGGTAGTGGGACGGCGGACCTTCGGAAAAGGCCTGGTGCAGCAACAGTATGAACTGCCCGACAACAGCAACATCCGCATCACCATATCCCGCTACCTGACGCCGAGCGGACGCGAAATTCAGAAACCCTACAAGGATGGCCGCGAAAAATACGCCTACGAGATCTACACCCGTGACGACAGTGCCAGCGGAGATGTCCATGAATTTATCAATACGGTGCCCGATTCACTGCGTTACCGCACTACGGCCGGACGCGAAGTCTTTGGAGGCGGAGGGGTTGTTCCTGATCACATCGTGGATATCGAGACAGCCAGCGAGGCCTTTCTCCTGATGCGCCGCAACAATATCGGCACCTCTTTTGTGCGGGACTTCATCGACCGCAAGGGAACGGAATTCCGTGAGGATTGGGAGGACCGCTTCAGCGACTTCCGTACCGACTTCTCCTGGGCGGAATCCGAGCGGGACACATTCATGGAGCGGATGCTGGAGGCAGGCATGATCGTCTCTGATACGGTCACCACCGTCCACTTTGATGACGACAACAAACTCTACGTCAACCCGGCCGATCTTGATGAGCAGCTCACAAGCCCGCTTGGCTTCATGAAAGCCGACCTGGCGCGCCAGATCTGGGGAAGCGAGTACTACTATCCCGTCATCAACGATGAGGTGGACCCGACAGTCAATATCGCACTCACGCTCTGGGAGCAGGTTGATAACCTCAAGGCCATGCGGGAAGAAGCCCTCAACGGCAACATGTCCAACGCCTGGTAGGTGGTAATGCCATTCAGGTTTTTAGTGCGAATTAACGGCACCCCAGGCACCCCGGAATCGCTGAATCAGCGGTAGTTGGCAAGGGCCAGCATTACGCAGACAGCAGTCTCCGTGCGCAGCCGCTTCTGGCCCAGACTCACGATCTTCACACCGGATGCCACGGCCTGTTCCACCTCTTTGGGCGAAAACCCCCCTTCCGGTCCCACCATCAGCAGCATCGGTGAATCGTCTGCCTTCCATTCATACGTTCCCTCCACTTCCGGATGTGCCATCACCACTTCCCGGCTTTCCCGGTATTCGGCCAGCACCTCGTAAAAACTGTCACGCTCTTCCCACACCGGAAGCCACGGACGGCGGCTCTGTTTGATAGCAGCGATCATGGTCTTGTCAATGCGCTTTGGCTTGAGCTCCATCCTTCCCGCATGTTCGGAATGGACCAGCACGATTTTTGTCACACCCAGTTCCACAGCCTTTTCGATAGCAAACTCCAGACGTTCGCGCTGCCTGATCACACCCATGGCCAGGATCCGGTCGGGCTCGGCAGGCGTAATATAGGTGGCAACCACCTC
>SKYW01000305.1 GCA_007127695.1 Balneolales bacterium
ACGGGGTCAAGAAGATCGAGATGAATTTCCTGCCGGATGTCTACGTCACCTGCGAGAGCTGCAAGGGGCGGCGTTACAACCGCGAGACGCTGGAGATCCACTACAAGGGCAAAAACATCGCCGACGTGCTGGAGATGAGCATTGAACAGGCGGCGCAGTTCTTTGACGCGGTGCCGCGTGTCAAGCGGATCATGGAGACCATGAACTCGGTGGGCCTGGGCTATCTCACGCTGGGACAGTCCAGCACCACGCTTTCCGGCGGGGAGGCGCAGCGCATCAAACTTGCCCGCGAACTCTCCAAGATCGGCACCGGCGACACCCTCTATGTGATGGACGAGCCCACCACCGGCCTGCATTTCCAGGATGTGACCATGCTGGTCAACGTCATCCAGCAGCTGGTCGACAAGGGGAACACCGTGGTGGTCATCGAGCACAACCTGGACCTGATCCTGGCCTCCGACCATATCATTGACATGGGTCCGGAGGGCGGCGACGAGGGTGGTGACATCATCGCCACCGGGACGCCCGAACAACTCACGCTGTCCGAGCGCTCCTATACCGGCCGTTTCCTGCGCGAGGAGCTGGTGCGCAACGGGAAAATGGCAGCTTCATAAACAGGCGGACGGGCGCTGCGCGTGTCCCATCCACCGTAAAAATACCCCCTTCCGTTACCATTATCATTTTGCCACTGGCAATGCGTTTATGTATATTTAATGTTGATGTCATTCTTCCGATCACATATCATCAAAGTACCGCTGCTCCTGCTGATTATCACGGGAATCACGTTTGTCGCGTGGCCGCGGGAGGACCGGAAACAGGCCGGCGAATCGGTGTCTGTCTGGCTGATGGGACTGCGTTCCGATACGGACAATCCTGAGGTTCAGAACAAGATTTACTCTCTCAGGGGCGAGCAGGGCGACATCCCCGGGCTGTTGCGCAAGGCTTCGGCCATCGTAGGCGAGCATCAGGACGATTTCACGCTTCCGGTGGATGAAGGCAGTGACACAAGCGATGACATCTACAATACCCTTCTGCTGAAGTGGACGCTTTACCAGCAGGAGGCCCTGGCCGATACGCTCACCATCGTTGAGCGTCAGGTACAGGTCCCGCCTGCCAGCGAAAAAGAGGACAAAACCCTCTGGAGCCAGGTCACCAACTCCATCCAGTTTATCGTCGGTGCCTACAGCAGGCTGAGCGATGCGGTGGATTACATCCGCATGATCCTCAGGCCGCTGATCGGGGGAATATCCATCAACGCCCCTTAGGTCCTGCAGGAGTCAGGCCACCAGTTGGCCGGTCCGGATTGCCCGGTGATGTGCATGGCGGAAAGTGATTGCGCCATGACGCACCCGGAACAGCAAGAATCTCAGAACGGCAATTCTGACGGAACCGGTCGACAGACGGACACTTTTGCCAATTGCAGTACCGTCTGTTGCGCCTGGCCCCATCCCTCTCCTGAACGAAGCATCTGATCCGGCCGCACACGGCGGACCGTGGCTGCTCAGCCGATCCGGAAATTCGATTCAAGGCCCGCGCACTCCGTCGCGGCAACCGTTTTATCCAACTATCTATTTACAAACAAAGAACAAAGCAACAGTTATGAAAGGAAATGGAACCAAAGTGGCTTTTATCGTCGCCTTTTTAGTCTTGACGATATACTATCTGTTTCCCTCATTCCAGTACTGGCTGGAAATGCGGAAAATAGACGACATGCAGGAAGAGCAGCGCGTGGAGTATGTACGCGAAAATGAGGTGAGGATCGCAAACATGCGCGAAAAAATCCTTACCCTGGGACTGGACCTTCAGGGCGGCATGCACGTGACCCTGGAGCTGGCCACAAACCAGCTGATCCGGGAACTTGCCGGTGAATATTCCGATGAAGAGTTCAACGAAATCCTGACCACTGCCACCCAGCGTGCCCGGGAAAGCAACACGGATGTGATCGCCGAGTTTGTGATGGTCTTTGAGGAGCGCGATGCGGAAGCACGCATGAGCCGCTATTTCCGCTCCGATGCCGACAACATCACGCGCCGGTCGACCAACGCTGAAATCCAGGAGTGGCTCCAGGAGCAGCGCGATGCCGCCGTCAACCGCGCCATCGAGATCGTCCGGAACAGGATCGACCGTTTTGGTGTGACCGAACCTTCGATCGTACGCCAGGGCAACAACCGCCTTGTTGTCGAGCTGCCCGGCGTGACCGACGAAGAGCGGGTGCGCGACCTGCTGCGCGGAACAGCCCGGCTGGAATTCCGCCTGACTGCGGATCCCGACGACCTGCGTCACTCCCTTGAGCGCATCATCGCCCACTTCGAGCCCCATGAGGATGAGTTCGATCTCGAAGAGCAGTGGGAGGACCTGGACGAGGAGGGTCAGGAAAATCCGTTGCTTCAGGTTTTTCTTCCGCAGGGCCAGGGCGTAACGTTCGGATCCGCTGCCGGCGTGGACACTGCCCAGGTCAACCAGCTCATCGCCCAGCCTGAAGTGCAGCGCCTGCTTCCCCGCGACATTACGCTTATGTGGACTGCCAGTCCGCAGTTCGAAATGGAAGGACGCAACTACTACTCGCTTATCGGTGTTCGCCGCCAGGTGGAACTGACCGGTGATGTGGTCACCGAAGCACGACCCACTTTCGACCAGCACACCAACCGTCCGGAGGTCTCCATGACCATGAACCGGCAGGGCGCGCGTGTCTGGGCCCGTGTGACCGGTGCCAATATCGGCCGGCCCATCGCCATTGCCCTGGACGGTGTGATCTACTCCTACCCTGTTGTCCAGGGTCAGATCACCGGGGGTCGATCCTCCATCACCGGCCTGGCCAGCAGTGCCGAGGCGGAAGACCTTGTGAACATCCTCATGTCGGGTGCTTTGCCCGCCCCGCTTGACATTGTCCAGGAGCGCACCGTGGGTCCGAGCCTGGGTGAGGCCTCCATCCGCGCCGGTTTCAATTCGGCCCTGGCCGGACTGGTCATCGTGGTGTTCTTCATGATGTTCTACTACCGCACCGGCGGCGCCATTGCCGACATTGCGCTTGTACTCAACATCATCTTCATCATGGGTATCCTGGCCGCGTTCAACGCCACGCTAACCCTGCCTGGTATCGCCGGTATCGTACTGACCATCGGTATGGCGGTGGATGCCAACGTACTGATCTTCGACCGTATCCGCGAAGAGCTGCGCGCAGGAAAAAGTCTCATCTCAGCCATCGACAGCGGATATTCCAACTCCATGAGTGCCATCCTTGATGCCAACATCACCACGTTCCTCACGGCTGTGATCCTTTTCAGCTTCGGTGTGGGACCCATCAAGGGTTTTGCCATCACCCTCATGGCGGGGATCGCCGCTTCCCTGTTCAGCGCCATCATCATCACCCGTGTGATCGTTGACTGGATGACCAAAGAAAAGAAATGGAACGTCAATTACGGCTGATCCACCCATTCAAGACACCTTTTCCAAACACAAATTTATAAGTACTCATGAGACTTTTTGAAACCGCAAACTACACTATTATCCCGCACCGCAAGGTGGGATACATCATTTCGGGGACCCTGATCATACTCTCCCTGATCGCCATTTTCGGCCGCGGCCTCCAGTACGGCATCGACTTCCGCGGCGGTGTCGAGATCATCCTCGAATTCGAGCAGCCCGTTCCGGTCGAGGAGATCCGCAGCGAGCTCAATGCACCACTGGGAACCCTTCCCGACATCCGGCGACTGGGTGTGGGACGCGACATGCTGATCCGGATCGATACGGAAATGTCCACCTCCGAAGTGCAGCAGATCATCACGGCCACTGCGGCCTCACTGTATCCCGACAATCCATCGCGGATCATCCAGACCGAAACGGTGGGACCGAGCTTTGCCGACGACTTGCGAAATGCGGCATTGATGTCGATCATCTTCGCGCTGATCGTCATCTTCCTCTACATCCTGATCCGCTTCAAGAAATGGTCCTATTCGGCCGGAGCCGTTGCCGCGCTGGCCCACGACGTGATCATCACCCTGGGTATCTTTACCATCCTGCACGGTATTGTCCCGTTCAGTCTGGATATCAACCAGGTGCTGATTGCCGCGTTCCTGACCATTGTCGGTTACTCGCTGAACGATACCGTGGTGGTGTTTGACCGGATCCGGGAAAATTCGCTGATCTTCAAGACCGAAAGCTTCGACAAAATGGTCAACCGCAGTATCAATAATACCCTGAGCCGTACGGTGATAACATCGCTTACGACCTTGTTTGTAGTCACGATACTGTTTATTTTCGGTGGAGATGTCCTGAAAGGGCTCTCTTTTGCACTTATTCTCGGCGTGCTGCTTGGAACCTACAGTTCTATCTTCGTTGCAAGCGCACTTTTGGTGGATCTGCAGCAAAAAACACGCAAAAACATAGCCTGATTCGCAAGTTCAACGTAACCAAATCTGACCTTATATGAGCTTCAATATTTCCGAGCGATACAACTGTGTCGTGATCGAATTCAAAGGTAATGTAATGGGCGGACCGGACGCCCTTACCCTCAATGAAAAACTTCATGAACTGATCGATCAGGGCAAAAAGAATGCTGTAGTCGACCTGAGCCGGGTCAAGTTCATGAATTCCTCCGGACTTGGAATGATGATCGGAGCGTTGACCACAATGCGCAATGCCGGTGGCGACCTGCGCATCGCCAATGCCACCGATAAAATCGAAAGCCTGCTGATGATCACCAAGCTCATTACCGTGTTTGATCATTACCGCTCGCTGGATGAAGCCGTAGATTCCTTTTCCAAAAAGGAATAAGCAATTACATGTCTCATTTACAACTTACCGGATAAGTGAAAAGGAGGTGCTTCGGCACCTCTTTTTTTGACCGGTTACCACCTCATTCACACTATTGCCATGTCCGTTCGCATCGTTATCGGCGCCCAGTGGGGCGACGAGGGGAAAGGTAAGATCGTCGATCTGCTCAGCGACCAGGCCGACTACGTAGCTCGCTACCAGGGCGGCGCCAATGCTGGGCATACCCTCAAATTTGACGGCGAAACCCACATCCTCCACCTCATTCCCTCAGGAATTTTCCATCAGAACACCATTTGCATCATCGGCAACGGCGTGGTCATAGACCCGCTGACCCTGCTCGATGAAATCGACATGGTGAAGCAAACCGGAACGGAAATCGGCGACCGGCTGCTGATCAGCGAGTCGGCGCACGTCATCCTCCCGTATCACAAAAACCTCGACAAGGTCGGCGAAATGGCCCTTGGCGGGCAAAAGATCGGCACCACCGGTCGCGGCATCGGTCCCGCCTACGTCCACAAGATCGCACGCGTCGGCATCCGCATGATGGACCTTGAGAATGCCGACCTGCTCCGCAAGAAAATGGAGGTCAACCTGCGCGAGATCAACGCCAAGCTGTCTGCCTTCAGGGCCGAGCCCATGGAGCTGGATGATATGTTCGACCAGATGCTGGAAGCCGGAAAAAAACTCAAACCGCATATCTGCAATACCACCAGCCGCTTCCATAAAGCGCTGGCGGCCGGACGTGAGATCCTGCTCGAAGGCGCTCAGGGAACACTCCTGGATATCGACCACGGAACCTATCCCTACGTCACTTCTTCCTCACCGACAGCAGGCGGGGCGTGCGTCGGGACGGGCATTCCCCCGACTGCCATCGACCGGGTCATGGGCATCACAAAAGCGTACTGCACACGCGTCGGCAACGGCCCCTTCCCCACGGAACTTGAGGATGAGACCGGCGATGCACTGCGGGATGCCGGCCATGAGTTCGGCTCCACCACCGGACGTCCGAGACGCTGCGGCTGGATCGACCTTGTGGCGCTTCGTTATGCCGTCCGCATCAACGGGATCAATGAGCTGGCCATAACCAAACTGGATGTGCTTGATGAGTTCGAGACCATCCACGCCTGCACTTCCTATACGCTGGACGGCGAGGAGATCGATGAGTTCCCGCTGCGACCGGCGGACCTCGAAAAGGTGGAACCGGTCTACAAGGAATACAAAGGCTGGAAGAAATCCACCCGTGAAGCCGGGTCGTACGACGACCTGCCGGCAGCGGCACGGAAATACCTCGAATCCCTGTCGGAGTTCCTCGATGTGCCGGTCAGGATCGTATCCACCGGTCCGGGAAGGGACGAGACCATTATCGTCGGCGAACTGTAGGCCGGGCGGCGGCAGTCCTTTTTTGAGGTAAGCCTCAATTTGAGGCAAATCACGCTTTCAGGTAAACCAAAACTTGTGATATGCACACTTTGAGGCAAGCCACACGCTATATTCCCGCCAAAACCTGTTATTAAGGCAATGTCTGACCGCTTTCACGTGACGTACCTGCTGACGCTTGCTCCGGGCGAGGATGCGGAGGAGCGTATCCGTGCACTGCAGCTGGAGCAAAGTGCCGAGCTGCCTGACGCTGTGGTGCACGCACTTGGCATGCAGGAGGTGACCGGATCAGTGACGGAGCTGAGGGAGATCGGGGAGCCGGAATCTCCCGGAGAGCCGAAGACCTCCGGGGATGCCGGGAGCATTGGCAAACCGGGGGCAACGCGCCGATCTGAAGCGGCAGCATCCGGGACCAGTGCCGGATCGGGAGCGCGGCCGCGACAGGTACAGGTGACCATCGCCTGGCCGAAGAACAATCACGGCAACGAGATCACGCAGTTCCTGAATGTGCTTTTCGGCAACATTTCGATGAAAAGAGGCATTGCGATCACGGGGATCCAATGGGAGGATGTGTCCGGCGGTGATGTTACCACCCGTGGCGAAACTACCTCCGGCGATGATACTACCTCCGGCGGCGAGGCGGCAATTGGCGGCCGCAGCGGACTTCTGGCTGGACCCGCTATCGGGGTCGACCGGTTACGTGAGAAGTGGGGCGTCCATGGCCGCGCGCTGGCCTGCACCGCACTCAAGCCGATGGGATACTCATCGGAAAAGCTGGCGGATCTGGCATACCGCTTTGCACTGGGCGGGGTCGATATCATCAAGGATGACCACGGACTGGCCGATCAACCGACGGCACCCTTTGCGGAGCGGGTCCGTTTGTGCGTGGA
>SKYW01000220.1 GCA_007127695.1 Balneolales bacterium
ACAAGAGTCAGAAGGAGAAAGCGTAGAAGTTGTTTCATCACGATACCGACGTATGCCCTCTGTGTTAACGTGTTAGAATATATGTCTCGAAAGCGGATTTGCAAATATAGGAAAATAATAATGCAACTGTAAAGCCAATTTGGTTCAATTCGGTAAAAACAAACACAACAACAACCGACACACCGATGAATATCATCCGGATGAACATGGCAATCAGCATGGCTGTCATGTACCGGTTCATCGATCCTCCGCTCATCCTGACGAACGGATAGAAGCTGGCAATTGCAAGCACCGTGGTAATCACAAGGGCAACAGGTATCGGAAGGAAGACTTCTGGTCCTGCAAGCAGGTACAATGGTACACCGGCAAGAATAAGGCAGGCGATGTCAAACACGATGACATAGCCGCTAAATCTGATCATTCCCCTCCTTTTCGGATTCACTGTCGGTTTCCTTGTTATGTAATGATGTTTTACTGTTTGAAGGCGTGTCCTTGAATTCGCTTTTCCCTGTTTGGGCGGCCAGTTTGATTACAATGGAGATCAGGCTTCCGAATCCAAGCAATGCCCCGACGATCACACCCCAGGGTGAAAGGTCCCATCGCTTGTCCACATATATGCCAATCACAACAGGTATAATCATTGATGCGGCGATGTGAATCCCCAAAGCAATGAATTCGCCGTATTTAGCAAGGTTTCGTATGGGCATGGGCGTCACCTGCAAGCTTCAGGGCCAGTCAGGGACCTGCGCGTAGGTTTGAAATAACGGAAGGCTGCTGCTGCCGTCAGCTTTCTTTCTTTTCCGGCTGTTTTTTCCAGGTGTTTTTGGTATTTCCGTTACCGGTATCGGGAGCAGTCAGGTCACCCATCTTGCAGGAGCCGTCGATATGCGCCCCCTCTTCCACCATGAGTGTTTTGGTCTGTATGTCGCCCGTTATCTTAGCCGAAGCACGAAGAATGAGCCGGTTTGAGACTTTCAGTTCACCCTGGATGGTACCGGCAATATCGGCTTCCTTTGTAACAAGGTCACCCTTTACCAGGCCGGATTCCGAAACAATACATTTGCTTTCAGCGTGCACCTCTCCATCTACGGTTCCTGATATGCGCAGATCGCTTTTGCTTTTGAAGGTGCCTGTCAGTACAGAACCCGAGCTGATGATATTGATGTTGGGTTGTCCGGGGATTTCGTTTTTCATAGCAGACTTTTGCTTATTAGAGTTTTTTCCAAACATACTGGATGATAGATAGTGTTGCGATTTATGGGGTTCGGGTGGTGTTAATTTACATTTATATAGTATTCCGGGTCAAGGGAGACACCGTTTTTCCACAATTCAAAGTGAACGTGGGGGCCGGAAGCCAGCAGACCGGTCTCACCCACTTTGCCGATGACATCGCCTTTGCGGACCACATCACCGGTACGGTGTATCACTTCGGAAAAATGTTTGTAGATGGTAGCGTATCCACCGGAATGAAGGATGTGGACGGTATACCCGTTGTTTATGGTCCATTCCGAGCTTGCGATTACACCATCGGCAATGGTGCGTACGTCAGTGCCTTTCCTTGCGGCAATATCCAATCCGAAGTGCCCTATATCCGGCTGATATCTGCCGGTAAGGGTGCCGGTTACGGGCGGTTCTGTCGGAAAGCGGACCTCACCCGAGAAGATATCGGAGTGAATGATCTGCTCCCCTTGGAGGGATTGCACCCCCGGAATATGAGCCACACGGTAGGTCACTGTCGGCGGATCGGGTTCGGGCTCACTGTGAACGGCGTTCCATTCCGGCGTGGACCTGATGTCGAATACGGTATCCGCCCCGTCACGGATTACGCGTTGAATTTGATGGAGTTGCTGGTCGCGGACTTTCAGGGAATCCTGAAGAGCCAGGACCCTTTCATGGACCTGGATCACCGAGTTGCGTATGGCGCGGTTTTCCTTGTTGAAAAGGTAGGTTCCAAGTGGCGTGAGATAGATAAACAGGAACACCAGCAGAACAACGGTAATGTTCAGCCCCGCCAGAAGCGCCATGAGCTTTCCCGGTTTGAGCGTATAGTTCTCCTGCTGATGCGGGTTGTCGTCATCGAACAGCAAAATGGTCACCTCTTCGCGGCGACGTTCGAAAAGTTTTTTAAGCAGTTTTTTCACGGGGTAATGCCGGGATGTTCCGGCCTGTTCAACAGTTGGGGATGATGGTCACCAATTTATGCAAATGTGGCAACAAAAGCTTCATCATCAGAGTATGACACTGCTGCCATTTCCGGCAGCGATGCCGAAAAGACGGTCATTTTCCTGAATAATTCGGAGCCTCCTGGGTTATCTGCACCGAATGGGGGTGGCTTTCAAGGATTCCTGCGGCGGATATGTGTACGAACTGTGCGTCTTTCAGTTCCTTTATGGTTGCCGCGCCGCAGTAACCCATGGCAGCTTTCAGGCCGCCGGACATCTGGAAAACCACCTCGGAAAGATGCCCTTTGTAGGGTACGCGTCCTTCAATACCTTCCGGAACCAGTTTCTTGATATCGTCCTCGACATCCTGGAAGTACCGGTCCTTGCTGCCCTGGTTCATGGCACTCAGGCTGCCCATTCCGCGGTAGGTTTTGAATTTTCGGGCTTCATAGATGATGGTCTCGCCCGGACTTTCATCCACCCCGGCGAACAGCGACCCGATCATCACCGCTGTCGCTCCACCGGCGATGGCCTTGGGAATGTCACCGGTCTGCTTTATGCCGCCATCGGCAATCAGGCCGATTCCGGCCTTCATGGTATAGTCCGCGACTTCCATTACGGCGCTGAGCTGCGGAACACCGACGCCTGTGACGATACGGGTGGTGCATATGGAACCGGGACCGACGCCTACCTTGACCACATCCGCTCCTGCCTTGTGCAGTGCTTCCGCAGCTTCGGCGGTGGCGATATTGCCGGCTATGATCTTGAGTTCAGGCCAGTCGGCCTTGATCTTGCGGACCGTTTCGATCACTCCCTGCGAATGGCCGTGGGCCGTATCCACGGTGATGATATCGACGCCTGCATCAACAAGGGCGGCCGTGCGTTCGTGTGTCTCAGGTGAGATGCCCACAGCGGCTCCGACACGCAGCCTTCCCATCTCGTCCTTGCAGGCATTTGGGAAATTTTTCTTCTTTTCAATGTCCTTGAATGTAATGAGACCGACAAGAACGCCATCCTCATTTACAATAGGGAGCTTTTCGATCTTGTACTTCTGGAGGAGTTTCTCGGCTGTTTCCAGGGTGGTCCCCTCCTTTCCCGTGACCAGGTTCTCCGAGGTCATGATATCGCCCAGCTTTGTGGCCGGATCCGATTCGAAGCGCAGATCGCGGTTGGTGACGATTCCCTCCAGCACGTGGCTGTCATTGACGATCGGGATACCGCCGATTTGCAGACTTGTCATCAGGCTGCGTGCTTCGGCAACCCTGGCCTCGCGCTTCAGGGTGACCGGGTCCACGATCATGCCGCTTTCACTGCGTTTGACCAGCCGCACCTGCCCGGCCTGGGCTTCGATGGTCATGTTTTTGTGCAGCATGGCGATGCCACCTTCCCGCGCAAGCGCTATGGCAAGCCTGTACTCGGACACCGAATCCATTGCGGCACTGATTATCGGGATGTTGAGTGTGAGTCCGGGCGTGAGCTCGGTCGTCGTATCTACATTGCGCGGAAGAACTTTGGAGTATCCTGGAATCAACAGGACATCATCATAGGTCAGTCCTTGACGGGTGATTTTCTGGTCGGGTTTCCTTGTAGTCATGAAGGGGCAGACATTTGATTGGCGTTTATGTAAATTACAAAATTAATCGCGGTAAGTGAACCGACATTTTTTCTCAAATTTTTTTTCATGAGCGAATTCATCCCGTTTAACCGGATCTGCAGAGGATTGGAAGAGCTTGAAGCGGTTCAGAAAGTTATGGAGGAGGGCAGCTGGCATGGGGACGGTCCGGTCGGGAAACGGGTGGAAACCTTTTTGAGCCAGTGGCTTGGGGCGCGACATTGTTTTCTGACCACATCATGCACACATGCACTGGAAATGGCCATGATAGTGCTGGACATAGGTCCCGGCGACGAGGTGATCATGCCGGGTTTTACGTTTGTGTCGACGGCAAACGCCGTATGCATGCGGGGCGGGACGCCGGTTTTTGCCGAAATCCGTGAGGCGGACCTCAACCTCGATCCGGACGATGTGGCGCGCCGCATCACCCCGGCTACACGGGCGGTTATTCCGGTGCATTACGCCGGCGTTTCTGCTGATTTCGACGGGCTGTTCCGGGTGCTTGAGGATGCAAGAAAGGGAGGCAGCAAGATAGCCATTGTCGAAGATGCCGCCCAGGCGCTTGGAGCCCGTTGGAACGACAGGTTTCTGGGCACTGTGGGTGATATCGGCTGTTTCAGCTTCCACGATACCAAAAACATCACTTGCGGTGAGGGCGGTGCCTTTGTCACCGGCGACGAGGAGCTGGCCCGA
Organism: Balneolales bacterium; assembly: GCA_007127695.1. Classification (GTDB taxonomy): domain Bacteria; phylum Bacteroidota; class Rhodothermia; order Balneolales; family Natronogracilivirgulaceae; genus SKNL01. Next base: position 4,468 of record SKYW01000220.1, read on the forward strand.
AAAGCGGAACAGGTGCGTGAAAAAGGGACGAACCGATCGGCTTTCCTCCGGGGAGAGGTGGACAAATATACCTGGGTCGGACCCGGCAGCAGCTATATCCCCTCCGAGATCCTGTCCGCGGTGCTGGAAGCGCAGTTGCAAAAAAAAGAAACCATCCAACAGGCCAGGGAGTCGGTCTGGAATACGTATCGCAGGGTGCTTGAGCCGGCCGAGGAGCGTGGTTGGATTTTGCTGCCGCAGGTCCCCGGCTATGCACGGCCCAACTACCATATATTCTATTTTCGGGTGCAGCGTGTGCAAGACCGCAACCCGCTGCTCAGAGCATTGAAAAATGCGGGCATCGATGCCACGTTTCACTATGTGCCCCTGCATAATTCCCCCTGGGCCCGGTCAACGCTGGGTGATGTCCCGGCCTTGCCGCGAACCGAGCAGCTGGCCGATTCCCTGATCCGGCTGCCCCTGTGGCCCGGGCTTTCCGACCGGATCGAAGAAGTGGCGGAACGCGTGCATGATGTATTGATTCGCTATTTTGATTAGCCGAATTGATGTACTTCGCGGCGTTTTATTTAACCGCAATGCCCTGCATTTCCTGATGAACAAGAATCACTTTCTCCCTAACCCAAAAACTCCTTTTTCCTCATGATCGAACCAGCCGGAATGGACGATTGGCATGACATTTATAAAAAAGCCCCGCTTGCGGCTTTTTTCCAATCGCCGGCCTGGTCCGGGATCTGGGAGCGCTATACTGACGGCAGATTCCAACCGTCGCCGCTGCTGGCAACGCTTCCTTCTGGACAGCAAGTCCTGATACCCGCTACCCGCCAACGCCTGCCGTTCGGACTTGGTCATCACTGGCACATGGCACCGGCCGGTACGTACGGCGGGTGGCTTCCGGTGTCGCCCGGGGATTCGAATGCATCTCCGCTAACGAGCGAAGATGCCCGTGTTTTGCTGCAGGAGCTGAGCCGGTACTGTTCCTCAATGACGTTCCGGTGGTATCCCCTGTTCACGGATACACCGGTGCCGGATCTGTCCGGGCAGGGTATCGGAATCCATTTCGACAGATCGTATGCAATAGACGGATCGGTTGGGAAAGAATCATTGCAACAGTTGCTCTACCAGTCTGATGGCAAGATGCGGCGCAAAATTGCCAAAGCCCGCCGATCCGGAATCCGGATCCGCAAGGCAGATTCCCGCACGGACTGGGCAGTCTACCACCAGATCTATCTGGAAGGCATCCACCGCTGGAAAATACCTCCGCAGCATGTCTACGGGCAGAACTTTTTCGACCTGTTGGCCGATCTGCCAGAGCACTGCGAGCTGTGGCTGGCTGAACGGGACAAAACACCGGTAGCCGGAGCGGTGCTTGTTTTTGGTAAGGACCATGTCGTTTACTGGCACGGTGCTTTTGTTTATGAATACCGCTCGCTTCGACCGGTCAATTTACTGCTGGTCACAGCTATCGAATCCGTTTGCGGGAACGGATACCGATGGTTTGACTTCAATCCGAGCATGGGTATGGGAGGTGTGGAACAATTCAAAAGCAGTTTCGGAGCTGTCCCGTATGCTTGTCCTGTAATCCGTAGCACTTCGATGGTGGAAAAAATGTTGGGTACTGCCGGAAAATGGGCAAAAAAGGCCGGTATGCGAAGGCGGTTGCAATGAGTCTGCAACAGAAAGCATATCGCAGCGCCGGATGGAGCGGTATTGGCGGACTGATATCCAACGGTCTGGAATTGCTCAAATATATCGTGCTTGCGCGTATTTTGTCGCCCGGTGACTTCGGATTGCTGGCCATGGCGATGGTTGTGATAAGCCTGGGCCGTATATTTGCCGATGGCGGCACCAGCAATGCGGTGATCCATTTCCGCAGCCACTCATCCCGGCAACTGTCGACCCTGTACTGGATCAACATCAGTGCGGCAGCAGGGCTGTATCTGGTCATCTATGTTACGGCACCTTTTTTTGCTGTTTTCTATGGAGAGCCGGAAGTCAGTCGCCTGCTACGGATCGGTGGTGCCATCCTGCCTTTGTTTGCATTTGGGACACTTTATGAGGTGCTGCTACGTAAAAAACTGTCTTTCAAATATATAACTGCTTCGGAAATCATCAGTTCACTGGCCGGTTTCATCACGGCAACCGTTCTTGCGCTTTGGGGCTTTGGCGTGTATTCGCTTATCTGGTCGCATATTGTCACGGCTGGAACAATGAGCCTGATGTACATGGGCAACGGAATGCGGACCTGGAGGCCCTCCTTGTGTTTTTCACCAGGCGAGGTTCGCCCGCACCTGAGCTTCGGGCTTTTCCAGATGGGCGAGCGCGGACTGAGCGTATATTCCGCACGGATCGATCAACTTATCATCGGACGTTTTTTCGGTGCTGAAATTCTGGGAGCGTATCATTTGGCATACCATCTTGTGCTGTTTCCCATCACAAGACTCAGTCCCCTGCTCAACAGAGTGGCCTTCCCCGTGTTTTCAAGCCGCCAGGATGACAATGCCGTGCTGCGAAACGGTTATCTGAAGCTGATGCGTGCTATAATGGCCGTAACGGCACCTTTTTTCCTTTTGGCTGCCCTCACAGCCCCCTGGCTGATCCCGCTGCTGTTTGGCGATGGCTGGCAGCTGGCTGCGGCGCTCATCCCGCTGATGGCGGCCATCGGGCTGCTGCGAATGGCCGGGAATCCAAGCGGCAATATCGTACTGGCGAAGGGAAGGGCGCGCCTTGTGTTTCTCTGGAACCTCGGCACGGCAATCATCAACACCTTTGTCTTTCTGGCGGGAGCACAGTACAGCGTTTTTGCGCTCTTGTGGATGTATTTGGCAGCCAATACCGTATATTTTGCGCTGGGACAGTCCATCCTGGTAAACAACCTGATCGGTCTGTCATGGCCGCGTTTTATTGGAGGAATTGCTTCCATGGCGGGAATCCTTGCCATTTCCTGGGCGGCATCCATGGCCGGAAGGTGGATCATAGTCAGCGAAAGCCTGATGCATTCCGACGTTGTAATGGTCGCAGTGATTGCCTTGCTGTTTGCAATCGTGTACTTTCCTTTACTTTGGTGGACGCAGTCCCGTTTTATTCGCGAATTTCTGGATGCTGTCAGAGGCAGGCCTGCATGAATCCGGAGTTGCTTTACCAATCCATGAAAGCCCGCGCTTGTCATGCAACAAGGCCGGCGTCCAACCACACCATTTACCCTTTACATTGTACCTCCAAGCAACCCGGCTTTTCCAATGTCACTGACTGTTGCTCACAGTTTTCCCGTATGGCTTCCTCAAACCCAGACCTGGCTCTACAATCAGGTGCGGTTCCTGCCGGATGATGTGACCTCCCATATCCTCTGCAAGGAGATGCAACACCCGGATCAGTTCCACCTGCCCAACATCCATTCCCTTTCCGGACCGTCGAGCCGTTTCACACGGCTGACCACCCGGCTTTTCCGGCACATCGACTACCATCTGTTTGTGCGGTACAAGTGCAATCGCCTGGAACCGGACATCCTGCACTCCCATTTTGGTCCGGTTGGATGGAAAAACCACCGAGTCATGCAGCTGCTTCCCTCCTCCCGATCATGGAAAACGAGGCAAGTCGTGACGTTTTACGGGCAGGATGTGGATCATCTTCCGAAAGTGAATCCGGCGTGGAAAAAACGGTACCTGGATATGTTCCAGCGGGTCGACCTGGTGCTGTGCGAGGGTTCTTTCATGGCTGCAAAAGTACAGGCGCTGGGATGTCCGGCCGGGAAATTGCGGGTTCATCATCTTGGCGTTGACATGGATGCCATTGCTTTTCAACCCAGAACAAAAAATGACGATGAGCCTTTTCGTGTGCTCATGGCAGCGGCTTTCCGCCCTAAAAAAGGATTCCTTTTCGGTTTGAAGGCGCTGGAACAGGTCGCTCGGCACGTCAACCTGGAGGTGACTCTTGTGGGGGACGCCATTGATGACCCGGCATCCGTCCGGGAAAAGCAGCAAATCCTTGCGTTTCTGGAGCAGTCACCGCTGGGAAATCGGGTAAAACTGACCGGGTTCATGACAGCGAAAAAGCTTTTTGAAACGGCTCTTGCGCATCACATCTACCTGGCACCCAGTGTCACCGCAGAGGATGGTGACAGTGAGGGTGGCGCCCCTGTTTCGCTTATTGAGATGGCAGCCAGCGGCATGCCTGTGATAAGTTCAAATCATTGTGACATTCCGGAGGTTATCCGTCATGGCCATAGTGGTTTGCTGGCGGAAGAGCGGGATATCGACGGTATCGCATCCTGCCTGAAAAAACTGATGTCCGACCCGGGATCATGGGGAACGATGACACAGAATGCACGAACATTCCTGGAGGATGAATATAATGCGGTCACGCAGGGTGAAAAGTTGTATCATCTTTATGGCATGCTGTAGAGGATATCACATGGCGCATCTTTTTGCGAAATAAAACGAGGCTTTCATTGTCCGGTAAAGAAAAAGAATATCACTACAAACCGCGGATCCTTTTTATTTCCCATAGCGGTGAGCTCTATGGTGCGGAGCGTTCCTTGCTGACGCTGGTCAGGGGCCTGCAGCGACTTGACAGGCACGAGATCCTGGTCATTGTTCCGGACGAAGGCCCTCTTTCCCTGGCACTCGATGAAGAGGATATTCCATTCCGGATCATTCCCTTCATGCGATGGATCGGATTCAGATACCATGCTGTTGCGAGGTATTATCGCAGGATAAGGAACCGGTTCCTGATTGGCCGGCTGGTCCGGGAAGCGGAGCGCTGGATGCCCGATGTCATTTACACCAACACCATCGCCACGCCCGTGGGTGCCATGCTTACCGAAAAACTGTCCCGCCGCCCGGTGCATATATGGCATGCCAGGGAGTTGCCCGGGGACCGTTCGACGGGATTCGGGCTGTTCGATTACGGCACGGAAGCGTCGCTGCGCTTGATGGCTCGCACCAGTGACTGTTTCATCTGCAACTCCCGTTTTCTGCATGATCAGCTGGCGCCGCGACTTCAGCGTGCGGCCGGATCTTCCAGTGAGCTTCGCACCGAAATAGTCTACAATGGCCTGGACAGGGTCAATGGTGATGCAAAACCTTCGGATCTGCTCAGAAAGCCGGGAGACGGAGCGGGTACACCAATCCGCATGATCATGGCTGGCGGCGTGAGCCGGGTCAAGCACTACGGGGAGGCTGTTGCGGGTGTCAAAATTCTGGATGCGGCAGGAATCCCGGTTCAGCTTGACATCTACGGGTCGGGTGATGATGATGAGATGCGGAAGCTGGCAAAAGAGATTGAAGATGCCGGCCTGGAGAAAAGAGTTCAACTGATGGGGTATCGCGGTGATCTGGGTCCCGAGTACGCGCGGGCGGATATGCTGCTGATAACATCGCGGATGGAAACATTCGGCCGTGTTGCCGTGGAAGCGATGCTGGCGGGATGTCCCGTAGTCAGCTCCGATGCCGGTGCACTGCCTGAAATCGTGCTGGATGGTGAGACAGGGCTTGTTTACCGGTCGGGCGAACCCGAACATCTCGCTCGTCAGATAAGAAAGCTTATCGACGATACGTCACTTCGAAACGCGATTCTCAACCGGGCGCGTGAATATGCGGAAACACATTTTTCAGCGGAGCGGCTCGTGACAGAAATCGACCAGATTCTCAGGGATCTGATCGCAGGAAATAAAGTATTGGAATCAGATGATGCAAGCTGAAAGCAAGCCCGTACGTATTGCCGTCCTGCTTTCCACCTGCAATGGTGCCGGCTACCTTGTCCCCTTGCTTGAAAGCATTCAGGACCAGAGCTGGCCTCACTGGGATCTGTGGGTGCGTGATGACGGATCGACTGACGGCACTTTGGAAATCCTGGAGGAATTTGCCGGCAGGTTGGAGCACAGAAATCAACCCGGGACTGGCAACCGGATGATTGTGATCCGTGGTGAAAACACCGGCATTGTCAGGAGTTTCTTCCATCTTCTCGAGCAGGCAGGAAATGCGTATGCGGGATACGCTTTCTGCGATCAGGATGATGTCTGGCTTCCTGCAAAACTGGAGCGCGCGGCGCGGGCCCTGAAACGGGATGTGCCGTTTTTGTATCATGGGCGACAGTGGCTTTTAGATCAGAAAAGCGGTGAAAAAATCCTGAGCCCCATCCCGAAGCGCACAGGTTTTTCCAATGCCCTGATCCAGAACCAGGTTGTCGGATGCACCATGGTGATCAACCCGTCACTCAGGGAATGTGTCCTGGATACGCTGCGAGCCGGCAGCGATGATGATCCCTGTTCCGGAATTATCATGCACGACTGGTGGTGTTATCTGCTTGCAAGCGCCACCGGGTACATCCACTATGATCCGGAGCCTGTCATCCTTTTCCGCCGTCATGAAGAGAGCACTACGCCTGTCGCCACCAGTACTTTTCGGATTGTCCGCAAGCGGTTATCCGCCCTGCGTAAACGTGACTGGTCGGTCGGACACATTATGCATCAGGCGATGGCACTGCTGAGGTTTTTCACTCACGCCAGCAATCGTGCAGACTCTGATCCATCGTGCCGATTATCCAACTCAAACAGGCAGCTGTTGCAGTCATTGCTCAATCTTCAATCAGCCACTTTTTTCAGGCGTACCGGTTATCTGTTCACAGGAAAGCATATCCGCATCGGTAAAATCGATACCACCGTTTTTCGCCTGCTCTTGCTCTTCAAGCGATTCTAAGGTTTATTATGGAATCGGAATGCAGATTCAGACCGCAATAGTTGCCGAAAGCGCATCTACAGCCGTTTGTTCCGAGCACGTGCCCTGGCGATAGGCCCGTATCCAGTAGGAAACACTCTTCCTGCGGTTTTTAACACCTGCATCACAAGTGGAATAGAGTCCGAGCAGTTCATCGCGATACGCTTCCATGTCAGACCGGATGACATTTCGCAACGCATCCGGAAGGTCGTTCCATCCAAACAGGGCGAAAATATCCGTTTCGTGGATTCTTTGATCGGTGATAAGTGCCAGCCGGCGTGTGTTCGCCGTTATGTCACTTGAATGCAGTTTCTCTGCAGGATGAGTGAGCGGGGTTGCAGTGTTCATTTTCAGTCTCCGGTTTTGGTTTCCTTGTTTGTTCAGTAGCAATTTACCGGCAGGGTGTGACAACATAGTGTCACCTGTTTTCAATTTTTTTTCTCGAGAAAATAAATTTCTCCTGTTCCGGGGCTTGCCGTTAAAGGTCTGGCAGTTTTTTCTTATGTTTGCATGCATGCCATCCATTACGCCTCAGCTCTAATCCCGGCATCCCGGCACCTATCACCATTACCCATGCAACTGTCTGATTATATAGTTCTTCCGTTCAGTGATCCCGTGCTGATATTTGCACTGGTCATGCTCATAATCCTGTCGGTGCCCCTGGTAGCCAACAAGCTAAGGGTGCCTGCCATAGTCGGGCTCATCATAGCCGGGGCTCTGGTGGGACAAGGGGGATTGGGCTTTCTGGAACGCGATGCCACCATAATATTGCTGGGCACGGTGGGATTGCTCTACCTGATGTTCATTGCCGGGGTATCCATAGATCTGGAAAAGTTCAGCAAGTCACGCGGACAGAGTATTCTTTTCGGGGTGGTCTCATTTGGACTTCCGCTGGCCGGAAGCCTTTTGCTGGCACCACCGCTTCTGGGTTACTCAACGGAAAGCGCTCTGTTGCTGGGCGCCATTGTAGGCTCCCATACGCTTCTGGCCTATCCGATAGCCAACCGTCTTGGCATCGGCAAAAACAAGGCTGTTACGCTGAGTCTGGGGGCAACCATGGTGACAGATGCCCTTTCCCTTACCATACTGGCCATAGTTGCAGCAACCGTTCACGGAGAAATAAGCACGTACTTCTGGATCACCTTCATCGGTTCGGTGGCCGTCTATCTGGCCCTGGTGGTTTTCATACTTCCCCGGCTTGGACGCTGGTTCTTCAGGAATGTCCGCGATCAGACTAACATAGAGTATGTCTTTTTGCTCACGGTTCTGTTCGTGACGGCATATGCTGCCCAGCTTGTCGGCCTGGCTGCGATCATCGGGGCGTTCCTGGCCGGACTCAGCATGAACCGCCTGGTACCTGAAAACAGTACCCTGATGAGCCGGGTACAGTTTGTCGGCAATGCGCTGTTTATCCCGTTTTTCCTGATTTCGGTAGGTATGCTGGTGGATGTCCGTGTGCTGACCTCTCTGGATGTCTGGCTGGTGGCACTGCTGTTTTTCCTCATGGTGATGGTCGGGAAATACCTGGCTGCCAAAGCGGGACAGCTTTATTTCCGGATGACGCCGGATGAGGGATGGGTCATGCTGGGCCTGACGAGTCCGCAGGCTGCGGCCACACTTGCCGTTACCCTCATCGGCTTTGAGCTCGGGCTCCTTGATGAGATGGCGGTAAACGCCGTGGTCCTTCTGATCCTTGCCACCTGTTTTGTAGGGCCCTATCTGGTGGATCTGTACGGACGGCGTGTGGTGCTGGCTGAGGAAAAAGCCTCCTTCAAGGTCTCGGATTCCCCCGAGCGCATCCTGGTGCCACTGGCCAATCCGGATACTGCCGAGGCGCTCATGGATATCGCGATCATGATTCGCGGTCATAACAGCACCGAGCCGATTTTTCCCCTGACCGTAGCTCGTGAGACACGATATGTCGAAGCAGCCGTGGCATCGGGCGAGAAAATGCTGAGTCATGCCGTAGTGCATGCGGCGGCGGCCGATGTTCCGGTCATTCCGGTTACCCGTGTGGATTTCAATATTGCCTCGGGGATCATCCGTGCGACACGGGAGCTTCGCATATCGGATATCGTGATCGGTTGGAACGGGGTGATCACGGCACGGCAGCGCATTTTCGGCACGGTACTGGATCAGCTGATGGAGCAGTCCGATGAGACCATTCTTGTTTCAAAAATTGACCAGCCCATCAATACCACCGAACGGGTGATCCTGGCTGTGCCTCCCATGTCCCAATACGAACCGGGTTTTGGTGACAGCTTCCAGACCATCAAAAAGCTGATCAACCAGCTGGGAGCAAAACTTGTTGTACTGGGATCGGAAAGCAACCTGAACATACTCAAACCCTTTATAGAGGAGCAGAGGCCTGAGCTTTCGGCGCAGTACAAGATCGTCAGGAAATGGAGCAGGGTGACTGATTCCATAGCCGGTCTCTACAACGATCAGGACTTGGTGATACTGGTCAGTTCCCGCCGGGGAGGTGTTGCCTGGCAGCCAAGTTTTGAGCGTCTTCCGGCACAGATCATCAGGAATGTCAAACCGGAAAACTTCATCATTGTCTATCCGGCCGAGGTGGAGGAACACAAAAAGCCTACTGCGGTACTCCGGTTTGACGCATCCCCCCTGCTTCCCGATATTACTGCCAATCAGATCTACATCGCCGCCGATGGTGAAACCGGTTACAGCCAGGCTATTGAAAAAATGGTATCCGGTCTTTTTCCCGACCGGGCAGATGTATCCACCGAGATTTCCCAGCAGTTGAAAGTCCTGGAACCGGAGAATCTGCCCAGCGATCTTCCCGGGGTAATGCTGACCCATCTGAGCACCCATCATGTGAGCAAACCCTCACTTCTGCTTGCAATCAGTGAAGAGGGATTCCAGGTGGACACGTTGGACGACCCGGTTCAGATCGTTTTCATCTTGCTCAGCCCCACTCATCTGAGCTTTCAGCGCAAACTTCTGATTCTCAACAGGCTGGGGCGCCTGATCGGGGGCGGAAAGACTAAAAAGCAGCTTGCCAAAGCCAAGAACATCGACGAAATCCGGAAGACATTGTCGGCGAAACTCACCATTTTGCCTGGAAAAGAGACGGAAGAAGAAATTTCCGGCGATCAATCATCGGGATAGATGGATTTTTTGGAGGCCAGCAATGTGTTTTTCATCAGCATGGCGACTGTCATGGGTCCGACACCACCCGGCACCGGTGTAATCAGGCTGGCCTTTTCGGCTACGCTGTCAAAGTCACAATCGCCGACAAGACGGTATCCCTTTTCCGATTGGGAATCGGCGACCCGGTTTATACCGACATCGATCACGACCGCACCCTCGCGCACCATCGGACCGGTAATGAGACCCGGAGACCCCACGGCAACGATCAGGATATCCGCCTGGATGGTATGGCGCGTCAGGTCGCGGGTATACTTGTGGCAGAGGGTGGTGGTTGCCTTGCCAGCGTCGTTTTCTCTTGAGAGCATGATGGCCAGCGGTGAACCGACGATGTTGCTGGCGCCTACGACAACGGCATGGCGGCCTTTTGTCATAACGCTGTAATAGCGGAACAGCTCCAGGATACCGGCGGGGGTGCATGAGCGGAACGTCGGCTGTCCAACCGCCAGACGTCCGACATTCATCGGGTGGAATCCATCCACATCCTTCCGGTGATCAATGGTTTCGAGAACCTGGTTTGGATGGAGGTGTCCGGGCAGGGGCAGCTGCAGGAGGATGCCGTCGATGCTGTCATCCTCATTGTAGCTTTGTATTGCCTCCTTGAGTTCCTTGACGGACATGGTATCAGGGAAGGTTGTCGTTACAGATTCGATGCCGACCTCTTTGCAGGCGCGGGTTTTGGCACCTACGTAGGTGCGGGATCCCGGATCGTTGCCGATCAGGATGGCCTGAAGCATGGGGGGACGGTTACCCCTGCCCACCCATTCACTGACGTCATCGCGGACCTGCTGTCGCAGAATTTCCGCTACTTTCTTACCGTCGATAATATTTCTGGACATGGAGAAGGGTCACCTCTGCCGTTTCAGATCCGCACAAAGTGTTCTTCCTCTGCCTGGAACAATTCAATGATATTCCGGGCATCGTCACTTTCAAGGAGTTTTTCCCGGAAAGCCGAGCTGTTGAGCAGTCGGGATATGCGGCTTAGCATTTTTATATGGACACTGTTCTGGGATTCGGGTCCGACAAGAAGAAACAGGATCGTTACCGGTTCACCATCAATGGCATTGTACTCTACCGGCTCCTGTAATTTGCCAAAGGCGGCATATGTTTTCGTGAGGCTCCTGCATTTGCCGTGTGGAATGGCCAGGCCTTTCCCGACGCCGGTCGACATGATACTCTCCCGTTCCATTACCGCTTTTTTGACGGCAGCAACGGTTTCATCGTCCAGTCTGGCAGACAGGGTAGTCACCAGGCTGGTAATGGCTTCCTCCTTGCTCCTGGCGGCAAGATCCGGAATCACATTGGTGCTGTCCAGAAGATCACTGATTTTCATGAAAAACTCTTTATTATCAAACCCGAAAAAACATATCAAATATAGTGATGATATGGCTTTTTTTCACAATATATTCTGTCCGGTTCCTTGAGGGCCAATGCGGTTGCAGGTATGAGTGCTGATACCGAATCTTTCGACGGATACACTGCTTTGCCGGCTGGCTGAACGGCACGAAATACGCTGGCATTAAAACTGATACCGTGGTACTTTTAGTATAATCTGTTATCATACCATCCATGCTGCTGCAATCTCAGTCATTTGCTGTTTTTATTAAGGATTTTCGTCTCGAGTGGCGATCCCGTTTTGGCGTGAGTACCGTGCTGGCCTTTATTGCGTCCACCCTGCTTGTTGTACTGTTTTCACTGCGCGCCGATCTTCTGTCGGTAACCGTCCAGAGCGGGCTGGTATGGATCATCATCCTTTTTGCATCGCTCACCACTCTTTCCAGGGTTTTTGTAAGTGAAAGTGAACGTGGCACCATGGATCTGCTGCGGCTCAATGCATCGGCAACAAGTGTGTTTATTGGTAAGTTGATTTACAATTTCCTTTTCACGCTCCTTATCACCGGTATCACTCTTTTTCTTTTCGCGGTGATGGTGAACATGACGGTGTTCCGCCCCCTGCTGCTTTTGGCCGTGGTGGCGCTGGGATCGTCCGGGCTTGCCGGCGCCACTACCATGCTGGGGGCGCTGGTATCACAGGCGGTCCGCAAGGGCGCGGTTTTTCCCGTATTGGCGCTTCCCCTGCTAATTCCGTTGATGCTGTTACTGGTGAGGGTGACAACGGCGGTGTTTGTTGCGGAAGACACGGTTTCCTATGGCAATGATCTTGCGGCGCTCATCGGTTTTACGGGCGTTACCATTTCCGCATCCGTTCTTTTATTTGACAATCTTTGGGAAGATTAACGAACCACCATGTCTGACGAAGCAACCAAACAAGATAAAGTACCTGTCGACCGGCCACACGGCAAGTCCGGCATGGTCGGTGCCCGGCGGCTGATCGGGCAGGAAAGGCTCCGCGAACAGATGTGGCGTGTGCTTGAGGAAGATCGCATCAGTCACGCCTACCTGATCAGCGGTCCGCCCGGTTCCGGGAAAAAGGCACTGGCACTTGCGTTTGCCGAAGCCATCAATGGCGTATCGAATCTCGGCGAGCCGGCTCCGGGAGTCCGTTCGGAACGCCGCTCGTGGTACTACCACCCTGATATCCACCTCTTTCTTCCGTTGCCTTCGATTGCCAGCCGGGACGAGCTGGGTGCCAGGGTTTCATTGCTGGCTGCGGATCCATACGAAATCGTGGACTTTGCGATGCGGCCTTCGCTTACGTCACAGGATGACACCAAAAATCGCCGTGCGTTCTACTCGGTTGATTATTTCAACGACGAGGTGCGAAGGGCGGCCTATTTGAGACCGAATGAAGGCCGTCGCAACATCGTCATCATCACCAATATAGAGACGATGCGCAAAGAGGTGGTCAACTCCTTCCTCAAGCTGCTGGAGGAGCCGGGAGAGCAGGTGATGTTCATCCTGACCACGGACAAGATCAATGCGTTGCTGCCCACCGTCATATCCCGGTGCCAGCTGCTGGCCTGCCAGCCGCTGCAACCCGATGAGATTTATCACGGGCTGACGGCATACGACGGTATAGCCGAACCTGATGCGCTTTTTCTTTCACGTATTGCCGGTGGCAATTACAGCTACACCCGTTTCTATGACCTGGAAACCCTTCAGGAAAACCGTGAGGATATCATCCGTTTTCTGCGCATGTCCTATACGGTGGATGTGGGGGGCATCCTTGAAATGAGCCAGAAATGGCAATCCGGATACAACAAGGAAGGGCAGCTGGCCATCATCAACATGATCGAGATGTTCCTGAGGGATATCGCGCTCTACTCGGGCGGCGCCGACGAGGCGCTGATTACGAACAGCGACAGGCTGGATGTGATCAGGAATTTCTGCACGGGACTCAAAGATGCACGCATCAAGGAAATGCTTGAAACATTGGAGGAGGCGCGTGCGTTGCTGAATCAGAACATCCAGCCACGTCTTGTCTTCACCGTGATGGCCAACCGGTTTTCCGCGTGGATGCGCGGATCGGATGCCGTTGTGCCTGACGCAGAATCCTGGCGGCATATGCCGGCGAAAACCGAAATAACAGAAACCCGATAAAAATTCTAAACTGGCACTGCAAGTGCGGTGTCTGATGCCATGTCACATCCAATTGATTTCGTAAAAATGCATGGTGCCGGCAATGATTTCATTGTGATGGATGCCCGGCCCGCGGACTTCCCTGTTGCTCAGGTCCTGAACCAGATACCCGGCTTGTGCAATCGCAGAACCGGGATAGGTGCTGATGGCGTGCTTCTGCTGCTGCCATCGGATAAAACGGATTACACCATGCACTACCTCAATGCAGACGGTTCGGAGGCAGGAATGTGCGGTAACGGCGCCCGGTGCCTGGCTCGCTTTGCCAATGATCGGGGCCTTCCAGAGAAGCTTGTCTTTACAGCAAATCAGCTTCGTTACCGGGCGGAGGTATTTGAGCAGTATGTTTCGGTCTATTTTCCTGTGGAGCCGGAACCGGTGGTGAAAATCATTGATGGTGTGACCTGGTTTGAGGTCCATTCGGGCACCGAGCATGTCGTTTCTATCGATCAGATGTATATGAAAGCCCCGGATCGTTATTTCAGGGAAAAAGGCAGGCTTATCCGCAACAGGGTTGACCTCTTCCCTACCGGCACCAATGTGAATTTTGCATCCATCCTGGATCAGAACCGGCTGCGTCTTGTCACATATGAGCGGGGAGTCGAGGATCTGACACTGGCTTGCGGCACAGGCGCCATAGCCACGGCCATAGCGCGAAGCTATTCGTATTTCAATGAAAACTCGGATGTCCCACCGTCCTCTGAAGTGGATCACCACATCCAGATTGATTGTCCGGGCGGTCCGCTTGAAGTCTCTTTTTCCGTTATTCGGGAACACGACAAACCCGTCTACAAAAATATCATCCTTCACGGACCAGCCGTCACGGTCTATGAGGGACGCGTTACCTTGTAATACAATGATGCGCATCTTTTCAGTGTTAGCGAGTTCCTGTTTATTGTTATTTTCGGTTACAACATGCAGCGTTGAGCGGGTTTCGTATGTGGATATGGATGATGAGCCGTATCAACTCGACAACAGCCCGATGGTGCAGGGACAGGTTCTTCCACCGGATAACATCAAAAGCATACAGCTTTACCGGGGAGAGGGAAAACACAATCTCCCATCCATGGAACTTGGCAGCGGTGACTTTCTGACTCTCCGTTTTGATGAGTTGGGGGGAACTTCGCGTCTGTTCCGGGTGCGGGTGCGGCACCGCAACGCGGACTGGTCTGACAGCCGGCTGATGACGGATTTTTATCTTCGCGGGTATCGGGAGGACCTGATCGAGGGTGGCCGGCCGAGCACTGTGCAGGATCCTCACTACATGCATTACGAATACCAGTTTCCCAACCAGAACATGCAGCTGCGCCTGAGCGGCAATTATCTGCTGGAGGTTCTTGAGTACGAGACCTCCAACGTTCTGTTTTCCGTCCCCTTTTTTGTGCATGAGAATGCCGGACGCATGGAGGTCACGCTGGAGGAGATATATGGCCTGGATGCACGTTATGTTGTCCATCATCAGCCATTTGTCCGGTTTGGGTATCCCTCGTATGTGGTCTCGCCTGTGACCGATTTGTCGATCTACTTTGCACAGAACAGGTTCTGGGGCCGGGCAAGGCAGGCCGACGAGCTGGACATGTCGGAATCGGGGGTCTTCCGGGCCTATCTTTCACGGCCCGAATCGTTTGTTGGCGTATATGAGTTCCGTCCACTGGACCTCAGGAGATTTGATGCCGGTGGACCTGAAGTGGTGGAGGTCCGCAGCGGCACCATCCCTCCGCAGGTATGGCTGTTCCGGGATGTGGTGAATCTGGATGTCAATCCACGCAGGCGTACGCCGGTGACACATGGCATTCCGCGGGACGATCGACGTGCGCGTTATGTGGATGTGCGTTTCGAGCTGGAATTGCCTGAAAGGGAGGCAACGGACCTGCCCGTCTATGTGTACGGGCCGTTCAACAACTGGAGCATAGACGAGGAGAACAGGATGGAATACCAGTCATCCACCGACTCTTATCTTGGCCGGGCGATCATCAAGGAGGGGGAATACGACTACAAGTATGCATTGGTTGAACGCGGCGGGATTGATGACCTGCGCCTGGATGCCAGCTTTGCCTCAACGGCCCAGGAGTACGCAGCCATGATCTATTTTCGCGATCCCGGACTGCAGGCGGACCGGTTGCTCCAGCTGGATTCTGGACGGGCGCGCTGAAATATGTAGTGATATCTGTTGGTATCTGCTGAAAGTGATTACATCAATATGCCAAAGCCTGTGCGGGGCCTGCTCCCGGAAGCAAACGGGATCATAACTCCCGGGTGCATTCAAATCCGGGGATGTCACATCTGAATGCACCGGGTTTCCTCTTAACTATCAGAAGCCGGGCCCGATGCTTAAGTATTTTCTGATCAGAAGTCGAGCCCGATGCTTAAGTATTTTCTGATCAGAAGCCGGGCCCGATGCTTAAGTATTTTCTGATCAGAAGCCGGGCCCGATGCTTAAGTATTTTCTGATCAGAAGTCGAGCCCGATACTGAAGTAGTGAACACGGCGTCCGAAACCGGTGCCTCCTTCGATATCCAGTGGCCAGGCAAGGTCATACCGGAAGGGAAGCCCCAGCAGGATGGTGCGAAGACCGAACCCGGTTCCTGCAAGAATGGCATCACGACTGGTTCCGTCCCAGGCCGCACCCATATCAAAAAACATGCTGCCCTGGATGTTGTAGAGCGGTATGATCGGGATGGGGCCGGGCAGCATCGCTGCTATGAGCGGGAACCGGAATTCGGCATTGAACAATCCGAAACGGTTGCCGATCGCAGAGTTGAAAAAGTGTCCGCGCAGCGGCAGGGCCGGAATGGTGAAGAATATATCCTCCAGCCGGTCGGTCTGCAATGAACCTTCGGCCCAGCGGAAGTTGATCCAGTTCTGGATGCCTCCCATGAAGAAGTTCTGGGCATCCGGGCCGAACGAAGCGGCTCCGGTCCCGCGAAAAGCGAAGACATATCCCATGCCAAGATGGAAATATTGGCGGAAATCACCGATTACCGAGGCAAATCCGATGACATCCGAGGAAATGGGCGGACTACCGGTCAGGCTGATGGCATAGCGTCTGCCGGCCAGAGGAGACAGGAATCCCGGTCTTGTAAGGTCACGTGTGAACGTCACTTCCGGATACAGGAAATAGGTATCCTCCGAGTCTGAAATATTGGCATATACAAGACTGAAATCGCGCGAAATGTTGATCAGGCTGATGCCGTAATCGATTCTTGTGAATTTGTTAAGCGGATACTGGAACTGGAGTCCGCCACCATAGAAGCGGAACCGGACCTGTTCAAAGTCGGAGAAGTCACGGCTCAGCACCAGGAAGTTTCGTGAGGTGTGGAAGTAGCGCACCAGGTAGTTTGTCCGGTTGGCATAATAGCCGTAGCTGACTTCGTAATCACTGTTCCGCAGATCAAACTGAAGGTTTGTGATCAGGTTGATGCGATGGTCACCGAGCAAATCGGAAAAGGTGAAAGCTGCCAGTGCATACGTTCCGTAGAATGTCGAAACCCCTCCGGCGGCATAAGTAATGTCCGGGGAGAACTCGAGCCGGTAGCGGCGCGGTATGAAGCGACCATCATCGGTGCGGGTCGGCTTATCTTCCCGCACTTGTTCCAGGTGCGTTGTGGTGACAAGGTCGTCCAGGTCGTCACCAAAGACATAATTCCTGAAATCGATCACATCCTCGTCCACTTCGACGGTATCTGCTGCCACCGGGTCATCTTCGACATCCGCGGGCGGATCCAGTTCCCTCTGTTCTTCACGGATGAGGTCCATGATAGCCGAAGTCTGACGTACGAGCTCGGTTGCACTCATACGCTCCAGGTCGTCGTCAAACATCTGGAAAGCAAACCCAATGGCGGGGACACGTTGCTCGACCGGTTCACGAAGGCGTCGTTCCGCCCAGTGGTTGCGCTGCAACGGTTCTGTTTTGCGC
>SKYW01000301.1 GCA_007127695.1 Balneolales bacterium
CGAGTTGCTCAGGTTGGCGCCCAGCCCCGATCCCTCCGGGCTGTTTTGCCAGCGGAAACTGCCCTGGAATGAGGTGGAGTAGTTCAGCCAGTCCAGCCCGGAGATCTGATTCAGGCGAGGCCGCCACGAGGCCGACCAGTTTTCCCCGTAGGAATCCCGTCGCGGGTTTACTGCCGGGTCGAGGATCCAGTCTTCCAGCACCTGGAACGTAGGCACCAATTGGAATTCGGACGTGATGTCATCGGGTAGAAACGGCGGGTTGTAATCTTCATCAGCCATTCTCAATTCCTCCCCAATGGACTCCAGGTTGAGCTGTGTCTGATTGCTGTAGGAAAGCGCTATGGACTGGGTGAAATTGTAGTTCATCGAGAAATTGGAGCTGGCAGTGAAGGCATGCTGCTGACGCAGATCGAACGGTTCATCGGTGAAAGCACGCTGCCGTTCTTCGGAGTAGCGGCGCGTGAGCCGGCTCTGGAAGCTGACCCGTGAAGGCACATAGGTGAAGCCGGTACCGGCGAACCAGCGCAGGACAGGCACCGGCTCCAGGAACAGCAGTGGACGCACCACGTTCACGTTCCGGATATTGAGCTGGTAATTGAAGTTTGCCGAGTAGTCCCAGGCATCGCGGAATTCGGTTCTCGGATTGCTCTCCTCGCTGATATTATAGACATATCCGAGAGTGATATTATCGATGGTGTAGCGGAGCAATGCCGATTCCGAGTTTCTCTTGGATATGTTCGACATATTGATGGAATAGCTCTGTCGCTGGGTCCGGATCTCATCCAGCATGGCCTGTATCTCGCGCTCCTGTTGCTCTTCGGACAGGTCGCTGGCTTCCACGGCATCGCGGAAGTCCGAGAATCGGATATCGCCTTCCCGTGCAAGGAATCGTGGAGTCTGCTGACGGCGACGCGCTGACAGGGAAACCGGTATGTTCCAACCGTAGCGCTCCGGCAGGAATCGGTGCATGTTCAGGGTAGTCGACAGGTCGTAGGAATATTCATCGCGCATCTGCCGGTTCCCCAGACTGGCGTCCAGCGGACCGAAACCGTCTGTCTGACGGCTGAAATTGGCCTGGATGCTTCCGAGATCGGCCATCCTGATGGTGGATCGGATACTGGCCGCCCAGCCTTTTTCGTCATCGAATCCCGAGACCCGCAATTCATTGACCCAAAGCTCGGCGTCAAGGGACGGCTTCCCTGCAATCCTTGTTCGCAACGAGGAGCTGGTGTTTCCGTTGTTGCTGCCATTGTTTCCATTCGGATCCATCTGATGAGGATTCCTGATGCCTATTCCGATCTCCCGAACCCGTTCCAGGGACGGATTGCCCCTGATGGCAATGATGGTTCCGGGTGGTGCATCCTGTACCAGGTCTGTGCGTTCATAGAGCACATCCTGCTCCACTCCGGCCAGGTTCCTTGCCTGCTTGAGCGCGTTCATGGACGCCAGCACCAGATTCACACTGTTGGAATCCGGCAGCCAGATGCGGTCGGTCTCGCTGCTGAGCACTGAGGCATCGGGATTTTGCGAAAGTGGTGTGAATTCAAACGTGGGATCGGTGGGCGTCACCGGCTGCCGGTACTCGTAGTAATTGTTGGTAAGATCGTTTCCGAGCCGAATGACAATTTCCGCATCCGAGCGCCGCTCGTATCCTTCCCCGTGGACGAACATGCGCAAGTTGGAATAGTTGAGCAGATTCAACCCTGACGGATAGAGCCGCTGGATCATGCGGTATTCCCCGGATCGCAGGTCTTCCACCCGGAGGGAAAGCGACTGCTCATTGGCAAGGATATTTTCCTGCTGACCGCGCTGCACCGACCTGATGGCACCGTTGGGAATCCGGTAAGGGATGGGCTGGCGGTTGGAATTTTCTTCGATATTGATGGTGGATATGTCGAAAACCGTATTGGGATGTCCGATCATGGACAGTTCTTCAAATTCACGCCACTGATTTCCAACCAGTTCAAAGGTGGCAAACCGCATGGTGAACGGCTCGCGGTATCCGCTCATCCAGAAACGGATGTGCTGGACCCGTTCGAGGTCCTCGATGGCACCCACCTGCCGGGCAATATCCCGGAGAGGAATGCGCAGCAGGTACCACCGGTCTGTCGGCTGGTCCCCTTCCACTTTGTCCACGATATAGTTTTGGCCAATCTGCAGGGATGATTCATCGGCCGGGTTGAGGGGGATCTCGAACTGGAAATAGGAGTTGGAAGTTTGAACCGTGGCAGGGTTTACCAGACCCTCGGTATCGGGTCGGTTGGTAATGGCCCGGGAATCGCCCCTGGTAAGGGAGTTCCCTTCAAGAAACCCGTACATCCGGTGGAAACGCTCGTGCAATGGGAGGTTGCTCACCAGCGGATCATTGAAATAGAAGTACTGGTCATTGGACGGATCGGAGCGGATTTCTTGGAGCAATTCCGGCTGGTCGGCATACAGGATTTCCATGTCAGTCAGCCAGTCGGCGAAAAGCTGCTGCTCGGTGTATTCACCATCGGTACTGTGTACACCATCCAGACCAACATCCTCCCGTTCCTGTGTCTCCACGGAGAACTGGCCGGTCAGGTTGGTCACTTCCCTGATAAGCCGGGATCGTCCGACACCGTCTATCCTTACGTTTTCGCGGTCAATGGCCCGCGCCAGTCCGTCTTCGGTGTTGAGAATGTTGTTGGGAATGACATCTTCGGAAACCAGCCCCAGGTCGATGTAGATCTTACCGTCATAGTCAGCGGGATTTTTACTTCCGGGAGGGGCGCCGTCGGGCAGGAGTGGCTGCACCCAGAATTCCAGGAATTCGATGTTGTTCTGGCGAAGGTTATCCAGTCCGCTCGGCAGCACCGCCGTCATACCGCCCCAGGTGTCCTCCGGACGGTTTTCCAGCAGGTCCCGCAGATTGGGATGGTAGTTGTAGGGGCCGCGTTTTCTGGGATTGTAGTGGATATCCAGGGTCTGCAGGCGGTCTTCCTGGCGCAGTACTTCCCGGTTCGGGAACACGTCAGACACCGAAATGGGAAAGCTCTCCGGGGTACGCGCAGCATCGGTGATGCGTCCGATGTTCACCGGGATCATGTACCAGGAGAATTTGCCTCTCATATCGGAGCGCGCCACGCGTGCATCCAGGCTGTTATCCTCAAAATCCATGTCAAAATCGTATCCCGGAACAGCGTGCGGCGCAGCGGCGAGGTGCCACCTGCCCGGACTCAGGAAATTGATACTGGTCTTGGAACCCTCGAAATCGTCGATGAACGAGAGTCCGCGTTCTTCATCGGCATAGAGATCCCCCCGATCGATCGCCCTTGAGACCGCGCGGGTCTGTGCCACATCCGGCCGGAGCTGTGCAAATTCGCCACTGATCCTGATATCGGAATCGGCACGGGTCTGAAGCAGCGGCAGCCAGTTGATGGCACGGGTCATCCACGGAGCGTCAAATTCAGCAGAACCGTCAAGCCCGATGATCGAGTTGTTGATCGGTTCATCACCAACCGGGATTTTATCCTGCAGCGGTCGCTCCCTGAGCGTGAACCATGTGCTTCCGAAACGGATGTTGTCATTGACGCGATATTCGGCCCGCAGTCCTGCAAACGTGGTCTGCTGTATCTGAAGCATCTGGTTGCTTTCGTAATCAATGACAATTTCCTGGCCGGTCTGCAGATAGCGGTCGTTGGTGATTACAATGTTGCCGATGTTGTAATCCACCTCATAATCGACTCCCTGCGTAAGCTCCACACCGTTGGCGCGAACCCTGACCGATCCTTCCACCAGTGCGAAACCCAGATTGTAGCTGTCCTGGACCATGCCCTGGCTGATTCCGGCGATCTTGTACAGGTTGTTCCGACCTATTTGCCGGGCATTCTGCTGGGTGTTGGTATAAAGTTCTGGAAAAGCAAAGCGGTCGATATTCTCTTCAATCTGAGCCTGCGGAAGTGCACTTGCTTCGTAGATATCAATGATGCGCTGGCCGAACGGTTCAAGGTAGGGGAAGATGATGCGGCCGCGCACGGCATCCAGGGTTCCGGTCCCGAAGTCGATCTGGTTGTTGGGGGTGGGCTGCTGCTGGGAGTTGACACGGTCGAGTCCGAAATCCTGCATGAGCACGTTGCCCAGACCCGGCAAGTTGGTCTGTTCCGTGTTTGCCCCGTCAAACACGATTTCGGCATCAAAATTCTCCGGCGTGAGGTTGGTGGCATTCAGGTTGTAGATATTTCGCATGGTCAGCACCCAGGCGGTACTGCTTGAGGTCATGTACGAGGGCCTGAGGAGTTTGAGGAACAGGCGGCGCCCGTCACCCGTGTTGACATCCCCCACCCGCACGATGTTGCCCTGCGGATCACGGTAGGTGTAGGCAATGGCAAGGGCCTGGTTGGCGCCGAGACGCGACTCGAGGGAAATGTAACCGTACGTTTCATTGACGAAATAGTCCATGTTCTCTTCCAGAGGTTCAAAATTCCCTTCCACGAATTCATCGGCCGAAACCCCGAAATCGGATGCCGAGGGGGTCTCGCCAGGATCCCGGAACTGATCCAGCAGGCTTTCATCGAAGATATCGGCATCCTGGTTCGGTCTCAGAAACCGGTCCCCCTGCCGCACCACTCCCATGTCCACCAGCGCTGCGGCGCGCACCTGTCCAGAACGTTCCTGCGAGGATGTGTTCAGCACATAGACATCGACCTCCAGGATCTGGAACATCTGTGTGGCCGTGATGGGGTCTGACATGGCGTCCTCGAATTCCTGACGTGCATAAAAGTCCAGGAAGAAATGGCGGTCGTTGTCGTAGGAGGCGGGACGGATTTCAAAGCGGCTGTCCTGTGATCCGCCGGTGATGGTCTGGGTGTTGCCCTGTCCCTCCTGCTGTGAAATGACCGTGGTAAGGCTCAGCGGACCGAACTTGGCCTCGGACTTGATCCCGAAGAGCGCACTTCCCCCGCGGATCAGCGAGTTGCCGGTCTGCATGGTCACGTTGCCCATCTCGATGCTCTGGAGGATCTCGTCCTCGTACCCTTGATACCTGATGCTGAGCCGGTTTTCGAAGTCGAAGGTACGTTCGGTGTCCCAGTCGGTGCGGATGGTCAGTTTGTCCCCGATGGTCCCCTGGATGTTGAGGCGCAGGTTCTGTTCGAAGGTCGGGTTGATGGTACGCTGCTGATCGGGCGGCAGGGACGGATTTTCTGTCTCCTGGATGGATGCACCCACGCTCATATTGGCCGTTCCGGTCACACGAAGGTTGACCTCGGGCCGGCCAAAGATGGTGGTGAAGGCGGAGCGTTCGCCAACCGGCAGATCGAGAGTGAAGTCCAGAAGTCCGCGGCGCGCGTCACGCTGGCGCCGGTTTTCCTCCACCAGTCTTTTCCAATTTGCGTGCATCCGTTCCTGGAAGCTGAGTTCCGAGAAGGTGGCAAAGTCCATTCTTCTGGTGAAACCGGAAGGCATGTCGCTGATTTCGCGCTGTGCCGAGTAGTATCCCAGTGAGTCCAGGGTAATCTGCACCTGGTCGATCTGGGTACGGATTTCCACAAGCGGGGAGCGTTGACGCGGGAAGGGGTTGGTCATGTAGCCGGTTCGGGGACCCGGAAAGCGGAGGGTATCGGCCCGTGGTGCACCTGATTCCACATCCACCCCCATTTGTGACATTGTCCCGGGGTTTATACGCTCATCGGGCACGGAGCCGGGAATTGTGTCCGTCTCCTGGGCAGAGACCGGCAGGGGCATGCACAGCACAGCCAGCAGAAGCACGAGGCCTGTCAACTCAGTTCGAACCGTTACAAAATGCAAGGAAAATACTCTTTATAACCCGGTTATAGTAAAAATGTGGTATGTTTCAACGAACGGTAACTGATGGACAATAGGCCGGCTGGTTCTTATGTATGGGTTAATGGGATAAAGAATTGCAAATTATAGCCCCCGGGACAATGAATCAATGCCTGAATGCGAATTTCTTGGCAAGAATCGACAGAATTGTCATATTTTTTCGTTATTCAGAGTAACTGTATCAAAACCGTAACGAACCTGCGGGTTTTTTATTCACTGATTGTGTTTGAATATCTCAAGAAACTGGCTCCGGGCAGCATTGAGCGCGACCTGCTGAAAAGGCATGTCGGGCCGTTCGTGTTCTGTTTCGTCACCATCATGTTTTTGCTGCTCATGCAGTTCCTGATCCAGTTCATGGATCATCTGATCGGCAAGGGCATTCCGCTGATGGTGATCCTGGAGCTTATCATGGTCAATCTGGCCTACATGGTGGTCCTGGCGGTGCCCATGACCATTCTTGCCGCCTCGCTGATGGCTTACGGGAAATTTTCCGAGCAGAACGAATACACGGCCGTGCGCGCCGCCGGAGTGCACCCGTTCCGCATTCTGCGTCCATCACTGGTGATGGCGTTGCTTTTTTCTGTATTTCTGGGCTGGTTTTCGAATGAGGTGCTTCCTGAGGCCAACTACAAGGCCCGGGCCCTTTTTCTGGATATCCGCATGAAAAAGCCCGGGTTCGACCTTCAGGAAAACATTTTTTATGAGGGGATTTCGGGATACACCTTCCTGGTCCGGGAGATGCCGGCCGAAACGGACTCTCTGTATGATGTGACTCTTTTCCAGAATCCGGAACAGGGTCGGGACCGGGCGGTCATCAAGGCAAGGAAGGGATTTCTGGAAAGCGATGAGCGTCATATGAGCCTCACGCTGCGTCTTTATGACGGGACCATCATGCGCTATCTGCAGCGTGGACGCAGTTCAGCAAAAATCATGCACGAGGAGACATCCTTTGATTCCTACCGAATCACTTTTGACCTGTCGGATCTGACCTTTTCCCGCACCAATCCGGAAGACAGGCGGCGGGACGGCCGATCCATGCGTGCACAGGCCATGCTTGCCGTGGTTGACTCCCTTCAGAGCGATATCGACAGGGAAATAGCACAATTCAAGCATTCCCTGCACAAATCCCACATTACACTGCTCAGGGAAGATGAGATCTCGCCGCTTGCCGGACCGGCGAGCCGGGA
>SKYW01000188.1 GCA_007127695.1 Balneolales bacterium
CAGGGAAGATGCCGGACGGATGCCGCAGCAGCCAGGCGATGGCGACCTGGTCCGCCGCGTAGCCGCCGGTCTCCTCTCCGATTGCGGCAAGGACTTCCCGAAGCCGCCCGGCCTGGTCCGTGTGCTCCGAAAACAGCCGGCCTCCCGCAAGCGGCGACCATGCCATGGGGGCAATGCGCTTTTCCTGGCACTGATCCAGGGTGCCATCATGCAACGGGTCGATGCGCATCACGGAGTATTCCACCTGGTTGGTGACGAGCGGAAACGGAAGGCGGCTCTGAAGCAGGGAAAGCTGTGATGGCGTAAAATTGGATACACCAAAAAAACGGACTTTGCCTTCCTTGTGCAGCTGTTCAAATGCCCTGGCCGTTTCATCGGCGTTCATGAGGGCATCGGGACGGTGGATGAGCAGCACGTCGATATAGTCGGTCCGCAGATTCTCCAGTGATGTTTCGGCAGCCCCGATCACATAGTCCGCATCGGTATTGTAATGCTGATGGTGGATGCCGGGACGGGTCTGCGAATGCTGCAGGCGGATGCCGCATTTCGTGACGATCTGCATCCGGCTGCGCAGGGAATCAGGTATCTTTGCCGATCCGCCGGAAACAGCCTCCCCGAATATCCGTTCACAGGTGTAATCGCCGTAAATATCGGCATGGTCAATCGTCGACACCCCCAAATCCATGCACGCGTGCACGAAACCGCGCAGACGGTCACCATCCATATCCCATTTCTTCAACCGCCAGAAGCCGGCTATGATACGGGAACATTTCGGTCCATCCACGCCCATCTGCATCTTTTGCATCACCATCCTCCGTGTTTACATGCTTTACCGGGACCTGTTTGTTTACCCGGCTCGTAATTGTTTACCCAGCTCCTAATTTTTTGACCGGCTCTTAATTCATTGCCCGGTTCCTAATTTTTTGACCGGCCATTGTCTGCATTTGTGGTTACTGCCATGCCATATGTTCGGTCGGTCGCTTACACGCTGGCAGCACCGCCGTCAGCCGATATCCGCGAAATCAATTCGGCGTACGTCCCGGAATCCGGGCCGCCATCGGTGACGGGATAATTGTGGTTGCGGACAGCCGCGATCTGCTTCCCTCTGTCGAAGTAGAAATCAAGCCGGCCCAGAACAATTCCGGCAAAACCGACCTGCGACACCCAGGTCCGGCTGCCATCGGGTTTTTCGAACAGCTCCGGTTCGGGCATGAAGGTATGGGTATGGCCGCCGATGATCAGATCGATCCCGTCAACCTGCTGTGCCACAACACGGTCGCTGACACGATTGTCGTTGTACCGGTAACCGATGTGGCTCAGACAGATCACCATATCGCACCGATGGTATCCCTTGAGGTGCGCTGTGGTATCAGCAGCCACCTCCACCGGATCGAGGTAGGTCACACCGCGGTGCAAATGGGGCAGCACCAGGTTTTCAAAAGCAACGCCCAGCCCGAAAATACCGATTTTGACCCCGTCAACCTGTCGGATCAGGAACTTGTGCACCCGCAGACCCATGCGTGTAGTGCCGAAATCATAGTTGGTGGAGACAAACGGAAACCGGGCCTTGCCCATAACTTCCTCGAATCCACGCACCTCGTTATCGAATTCGTGGTTCCCGATGGTCACGGCATCGTATCCCATCTTGCTCATCACTTCGAAATCAAGAGCTCCATTGAACTTGTTGAAATAGGGGGTGCCCTGGAAGACGTCGCCCGCATCCAGCAGAAGACTGTCCGGGTTTTCAGCCCGAAGCTGCCTGATCAACGTGGCACGCCGCGCCACGCCGCCCATTCCGGCGTATCTCGGAGCGGAATCTGAAAATGGTTCGATGCGGGCGTGTGTGTCATTCGTATGCAGGATGGTGACGCGGTTCTGTGCGCCCCCCAACGCCTGGCTGTAGGGTAAGAATCCACCCAGACCAAGTCCGGCACCCAGGATGGCAGAATTTTTGAGAAAGGTTTTTCTGTTCATGATCAATCAGTTACGGATGCGCTGGTCGGTGTACGGTGCGATGCTTTCCCTTACCCTGAGATATTCTATGATGGCATCACGGATGAGGATGTCGATATTGCGGCGTTCGAGCGGTTCCCAAAGTGTGGGTGCGTCCCCGCCGCCATCGGCCATCCAGTTGTTCGTGGCCAGCCAGTAGTGGCGTTCGGGATCCACGCTCAGTGAATCGATCAGGATGTCACGCGCCCTGCCGTCGACGATACGGAACCGTATGCCGCTGACCGCCTCACCGTTCACTGCTGCCAGTTCGTTGGCAATCCGGGTAATCTGCTCGCCGGTGAATCGCAGGACGGCTATGTAATTTTCAAACGGCATCAGTTCATAGATATGTCCGACCGTGATCTCTCCTTCCGGCAAGGGTACGCGAAGGCCTCCGTTGTTCATCACGCTCACATCCACGCGCTTGCGCATTTCGGCGGTGGCACGGTACCGGACAATGTCGGCCGACAGGTTGCCCAGCGCTCCCTCGGGTTTGCCGCGCTCGAACGGGCCTTCACTGACCGCAAGCACCCGGTCCATGGTGCGTGCCATTTCGCGAACGTACGGCCCGATGTATTCGCTTATGGTTTCATCATCCTCAATGGAGTCATCTATGTCATAGTAGATGTGATCTTTTTCGGAGGGATGATACTCGTATATACGCTCCGGGGTCCCGCATTGGGTAAGCAGGAACAGTGCGGTAAGAAGGGATAGCAGTCGTGTTTGTTTCACCTGGCTGTTGTGATTTTGTGGATTCCAAATCTCCCGGATTACTTTCAGCGGTTCCGCATGCGGTCGAATAACATCTGCTGAAAAGTGATTCGCTGATATTCGGCGGGAATCTGAAATCGCGATTCCGGAATTCTATGGGGGGTAATATCATTTATTTTTATTATTTCAGCAAGTTCCCCATTCGACCAAAGTTCTGCCCGGACCGGCAGTTTCTCGTCCACAAACCAGCGCTCCGCCGGGAGGCCCGAGAGTGAGAGCTGTTTCGTTAGCCACTGTTCCGACAGCAGGCCCCATGGGATGGTGAGTTCATCCGTTACCCAGAAGTGCCATTCCGAACTGCTCCCCTCCTGCCGTGCTATCCATTTTTCTGCGCCGTATCCTTCAATCTCTTTCTTTTCACCCGTTGCATTGAACGCGATATCGGGTTCCGAAACCTGCTCTTGGGCGGAACGCCCTCGCATGGAATCGAACATTGCCATCATCTGCTGCAATTCCTGCCGGGTCATGATCACTGCTTTCTGGTCCGGGGTCAGGAACACAAAATCCTCCCGTGCCTGACGGACAATTATGCCCTCTGCCCTGATGTTTCCCAGAAGTTCGACGGATCCTCCCTCGGTTTGAACCAGAAGGATGAAATTCGGATGGATGAGCAGTGGCGTGCTGGACACCCAGTGCTCGCTTCCGTCCGCCCTGACCGTGTAGCGGGTGAGCGTAAGACTGCCCTCAAACGTATTGCTGCCGGATGATATGGCCGATTCGCTCATGCCACCTTGTTTTGCCGATGCGGGCAGGCTTGTCCAGACCGACATGGTGAGAAGCAGCAGAATTGCCAGAACGCTGCCTGTTGATCTGATGGAAAACGCTGTCTGCAGAGCGCGCAAAGCAGGATTTCCATCTGCCGGAGATTGTCGTATTCTGTCCATCAGGATGAGATTAGGTTGTCGAAAAGCGGGTCAGTGGCCTTGAGGATCCATCCGCCGGCAAGCACATCGTTGCCCTCATAGGCCACCAGTGCCTGCCCGGGTGTGATGGCCGTTCGTCCTTCGGGGAACCGAACCATGAATTCGTCATCCCCAGTTTGCGTCATGAATCCGGGTTCACCGGTATCATTGTACCGGATAGCCGCGTTCACAGGCATCTCCTCTTCGGTGATGCGCTCGTATTTGCCCATCACGATATTGCGGGCAACAGCAGTCGTATTCACCAGCTCGGATTCCTCCCCCACGGTAATGGTGTTGGTTTCCGGATCGATATGGGTGACGTAGACCGGTTTCCCCATGGCAAGATGCAATCCGCGCCGCTGTCCGATCGTATAAAACGGATATCCACGGTGTTTGCCCAGCGCGTTGCCATCCCTGTCCACAAAAAGTCCACCCTCTACCTTATCCTGCAATCCGTCCACACGGTCGCGGAGAAAGCGGCGGTAGTCGTTGTCCGGCACAAAACAGATCTCATAGGAGTCTTTCTTGGTGGCTACGTTGAACAGTCCGTAATCCTGGGCAAATTGCCGGATTTCCGATTTGTGATAATTGCCGAGCGGGAAGCGCGTGCGGGCAAGATGTTTCTGGTCCACACCCCACAATGCATAGGACTGGTCTTTGTTGATATCCTTTCCACGCGAGATCACAGAGCGTCCGTTTTCTTCACGCACATTGGCGTAATGCCCGGTGGCGATAAAATCACAGCCCAGCTTGTCCGCCCGCTTGAGCAGCGCCGCCCACTTGATGTGGGTATTGCAGAGCACGCAGGGGTTGGGTGTGCGTCCGGCCATGTACTCTTCCACGAAGCGTTCGATCACCCAGTCGCCGAACTCATCGCGGATGTCGACGATAAAATGGTTGAACCCGAAACGACCGGCCACTTCGCGTGCGTCGTTCATCGATTCCAGGGTGCAGCACCCGGTCTCCTTGTTGGATTTACCGCCGCTTTGGGCATAATCCCAGGTTTTCATGGTGATACCGATCACCTCATATCCCTGCTCACTGAGCATAACGGCAGCCACCGAGGAATCCACACCCCCGCTCATGGCTACCAGTACGCGTCCTTTGGAACTCATAACTGCTTTGTTGGATAAATCTGCTGTGTCACGGGCCGCATCCACCCGGGATCCTGCGCCCAAAATACTGAATTTTGCAAAGATACTGCTTTTCTTTCTCTCCCTAAACGTTGGATCGGGGGATTTAGTTTTCCAGCAAGACCTCTCTTACGGCATCCATATGCGCACGCACCGGTATGGATTGCTTCTGTCCGGCGGAGGTCTCAACGAGCCGCGTGGGGGTGTCAAGCGCATCCGGAAGCAGGGATGTGATGGTCTCCGGAAACTTGGCGGGATGGGCGGTTGCCAGTATGAGGCCCTGCTCGTTTTCCGCTGTTTGCTGCCTGCAGCCCAGGTATCCCACGGCAGTGTGCGGATCCATGAGGTATCCGTAACGCTCCCACACTTCCACGATGGCGTCTCTGGTTTGCCGGTCATCAAACCATGCTCCATGGATATCACGGGACATGGCCCGTTGGTCCTGGCCGTACAGATCGAGCATCCGGTCGAAATTGCTCGGATCTCCCACATCCATGGCATTGGATATGGTACGCAGAGAAGGTTTCGGGTGGAAACGGCCATCGCTCAGATAGTCGGGAACCACGTGATTCACGTTGGTTGCGGCGATGAAACGGCGGACAGGCAGGCCCATTTTGTGCGCCAGCAGGCCGGCGGTGAGATTGCCGAAATTACCGCTCGGCACAGAGCAGACGACCGGGGGTGATCCATTATCCCGGCCGGCATCATCCGGAGCATTCTGATCCATCCCGCCCGGGTTCAGTTCGGTAATGGCGTGGATGTAATAGATCATCTGTGGCAGCAGCCGGGCAATGTTGATCGAATTTGCGGTGGTGAGTTTTTTGGTTTCCCGGATTTTCCCGTCGGCAAAACAGGCCTTGACCAGTCGCTGGCAGTCGTCAAAGGTTCCATCCACCTCCAGCGCCGTAATATTGCCGCCCAGTGTCGTGAACTGTTTTTCCTGCAGCGGGCTGACCTGTCCGGATGGATACAGTACGAAAACCTCCACGCCGGGCGCCCTGTGGAACCCGTGGGCTACGGCTGCGCCTGTATCTCCCGAAGTGGCGGTGACAATGGTGATGGTCTCCCCTTCCTGGCGGGCAAAAACGGACATCATGGCTGCCATGGTCCGGGCGCCGAAATCCTTGAACGCGAGGGTTGGACCGTGGAACAGCTCCAGCACGCGGGTCCGCTCGTCCAGGCTCACCATAGGAGCATCAAAGGTAAAGGCACGTTCCGTTATTTCTCCCCTTTCGGTGTCGCTGAAGTCCTCATCAAGCAGCAGGTCGAACAGGATGCGCGCTTTGGTTTTCAGGGATTTTCCCCGGAGTGATGACCAGAACGAACGGGGATAATTTGGCAGCGACGACGGCATGTAGAGTCCCCCGTCCGGAGCCAGTCCGCGAATGACAGCGGTACGGAAGTCCGTGGTTTCTTCCCTGTTCCGGGTACTGTAAAGCTTCATGATGCCTGTATTTTTGAGCTGTTGCGCATCGGCAGCCGGGCATGCTTTCCGATGCCTAGAAATCCGGTGCCACGGGATCTTCGTCCGGCTGCAAAATCCTTGGACCTATGCTGTTAACGGGGGATACGTAGATATCGCTTTCAAGCTGCATTTCCGAGAAGGCCTGTTTCATTGCCAGTCCCACTTCACGGGCTTTCTCCACTGATGTACTCAGTGCAAAGAGTGACGGACCGGAACCGGAGATACTGCACCCAAGGGCGCCGGAGGCAATGGCAGCCCCTTTCACCTTGTCAAATCCGGGAATGAGGAGCGATCGGACCGGTTCGAAGATGATGTCGTTGAGCGAGCGGCTGATCAGGTCAAAATCGGACTTTGCCAGACCGGCTATGAGTCCGGCCAGGTTGCTCCACTGGATTACCGCATCGGCCAGCTTGATATGCTTCCGGAGGATCCTCCGCGAGTCCTCGGTTCTCACCTCGATATGCGGATGCAGAATGGTACAGTAGAGATTTTCGGGATAGTCGATGGAGATGACATCCAGCGGATCGTAACTGCGGATGAGCACAAATCCACCCAGGAGTCCGGGCGCCACATTATCGGCGTGGGGTGAACCGCAGGCGCTGGCCTCGGCTTTCATGGCAAAGGGCAGCATTTCCTCCTTCCTGAGCGGTCCGCCCAGCAGCTGGTTTGTGGCATAGAGGGCGGCGA
>SKYW01000062.1 GCA_007127695.1 Balneolales bacterium
CTTGCCGGTGTGGACTTTGACTGTGTGCTCATAATTTGTCTTTGGGAACGATTGCTGCCGTTGCTTCCATTTCACAGGCCATATCCCCTTGAACAGTAGCCTTGCCCTTCATTGTCAGGAAATTGCGACGCTCACTAATCAGTTCCACTTCCATGTGAAGCTGGTCGCCGGGCACGACCGGTCTGCGGAATCGCGCATTTTTTATGCCTGAAAAAACGATAATCACTTCATTAGGATTTTCAATGCGGTTTTTTAGCGTCAAGATACATCCGGCCTGTGCAAGGGCCTCCACCTGGAGCACTCCTGGCATGACGGGGGACGATGGAAAGTGGCCATTGAAGAACTCCTCATTGACAGAGACGTTTTTTATGGCAACAATGTGCTTATCCCCTATCTCCAGTACCCTGTCAATCAGCAGAAACGGATACCGGTGCGGAAGCAGGGACTTTATTTCATTGATGTGCATGACATTTGATTTAGTTTGGATACAGAGTGTCAAAAATACACAACTTGACCCAAGGAACCAATGCTGGCGCATGGATAAGAGTTGGAAGGCGTGCAAATGGACTCGTTCCACATGGGACGGGAGAGCCGCCCAGACCTGGCACAAGAACTACAGCACTTCTCCGATGTAAATATACGCAATACCCTGCATCAAAGGCTTGCTGTCAAATGATTTAAAGCGACCTGTCTTCTTCATCAGGGAAAGGAACCGGTCGCCCGCCGGAAAGGCAGCACTGGTTTCAGGCAGATACTGGTAAGCCTGACGATTGCCGCTGATCCATCCGCCCAGCAGAGGTATGACATATTTGCTGTGCCATTTGAAGGGATACTTCATCATACCGTGAGGCTGTCCAAACTCCAGGACTACGACTTTACCATTGGGCCTGACCACACGCGCCATCTCGGAAAGAGCGGTGACGGGGTCGTCCACATTGCGAATGCCAAAAGCAATACTGCTGATGTCAAAACGGTCGTCTTCGTAGGGCAGGTCCATGGCATCAGCTACCTCCCAGGTAATCTTCAATCCATGCTTTCTGGATTTCTCCGGGGCCGGGGCCAGCATTTCGGCACAGAAATCGGTTCCGATAACGGTGCCTGATGATCCAACGGCTTTTTTATAGGCAATGGCCAGATCCCCTGTCCCGGTGGCACAATCCAGGACACTCATACCTTCCGAAGCCCCGGTAACCCGGACGGTTTTTTTTCTCCATCTGTGGTGCACTCCAAGGGAGAGCACCGAGTTAAGCAGATCGTACCGCCCGGAGATGGAGGCGAACATCCGCCGTACTTCTTCGCTCATTTGATTATTTCCTTTTCCTGTACTTTCGTATGACTTCCTGTTGCTTTCCGATCAGTGACAGAATCTCTTTCTCCATTGCATCCACTTCCCCTACCGGGATGTTTTCCCTGATCGCATGTTTCAGGATGATCATCTTTAATACCCTGTCATTGAGCAATAACGTTCCCTGAATCAGTTTTCCATACAACCATTCCACTGAAAATCGAAACCATCCGAACTTGAGAACACAAAAAACAATGATTCCCAGGAACACCGATGCATACTCACCGGTAATGCCCATCCAGCTCAGAACCAGCATGGACACGATGACAACCACGATCTCTTTATCGATCACCCATAGCAGACTTGTGAGTGGAATGCTGATAACACTGCTTTTATTGATGTGCCATACCGGCACAAATAAAAGAGTGATGAGCAGCGCAGGATATAATCCCGAGAAGTACAGGAGCAGCATGAAAAGTACGATCCCGATATTGTCGGCACTGCGGATCCAGATCTCGGATTGCTTAATCAGCTTTTCGAGGGAGTGGATTTTGAGCAGGCCCGGGGCATATTTCTCCAGTGCCTCTGATGTGATGTGAAACCAGTTGCCGGCAGAGGTAAAAATACCACGGGGTGTCTCTATGAAATGACTGTCGGGTTGACGGGATAAGCTCATGGAAATAACCGATCAATTCCATCTTTTAATCAGGTAATGAATCGAACGGCAATTTATTGTTATCCTGAGTAAACGACAAACCGTGATGGCCCTCTTTCTATTTCTGGCTCCGCCCGTATCCTATCATGATGCTCGCATCTGCATCTTTATCTGAAGATTCCGTTCCCGCCATCAGGCCCTTGCTATGGTTGCCACGCCAATTTTCCCGCAGTATCCCCTTATGAGTGATGCCAGCTCAAATACTGTTGCCCCGGTGGTAATAACATCATCAACGATGATCACATCCCGGTTCACAAACGCTTGCTGCTCCCTGATCGTAAAAGCGCCTGATAGGTTTTTTCTTCTGTTGGATGCATTCAATCCCGTTTGTGTCCGGGTATTTCTGATGCGCTGCACGGCGCCATGGGGTGCAATTTCTGCACCGGTCATATTGGCAATACCGAAAGCAATCAGAAATGACTGGTTATATCCCCTTTTCCGTTCTCTTGCTGGATGCAGTGGTACCGGCAGCAATATAGTTTCATGACTGACGCGCAAATATCGGTTGTTTAGCAGCTCTTTCCCAAGTTTTTCTCCCAGAGTGACTCCCAGATCTGCCAAGCCGCCGTATTTGACATGGTGAAGCACATCCTGAAGAAAACCTCCCTTGTCAAACTCCCAGAGTGTATGTTGCATGGTTATCCACTCGGGAAGAACCAGTCCTTCAGAGGACTCCCTGCCGTCTTCATTGGAGGGTTCGAAGGCATGGTCCAGACAGTATGTGCACAAATGACACCGATCGACCTGCCGATCACCGCAAACCAGGCATGATACCGGATAGAGCAGATCAAACAGGTCCTTGCCCGCGCTTAAAAGTATCTTAAACATGACTTTCAAGTAGTAATGGTTGGATGTGAGGGTGTCAGCTATAATGAGATGTCTGGCACGCACGATAACCGGCACGCACGATAACCGGCATACTTGCCGATAATTTGCCGGCAGCAGGGCCGAATAACGTTTGGATGCCATCGACACCTCATCGCTGTCATCGACACCTCATCGCTTCTGATTCCGTGTGAGTTATAGATGATGGAGCCGGACATTCCTTTCATTCAAGGCACAGATATCCGGAAAAAAACACCATTTGGAAACCATACTGGAGCGTTTCCAAAAAAATTGGTTAATTAGGGGATTCAGCGTTATCATTTACTATATTTGTGCAAATTTCATTCTGATACTCCATTTTGCAGGTACTCCCTATGTCCCAATTTTTTGAAGACCTGGTTCGAATTCGAAAAAACAAACGGCTGAGCAAACAGGATGTGTTCTACAAGTGCCGCATACCGATAGAAACCATTGAATCCATTGAAGACGGCTCCATTTTATCCGGGAACATGCGAAACAAAACATATGTTCGCAGCTATTTCCGTACCTATGCCAAGGCCATCGGCGTAAGTGACGAGGACGTCACCACCGCGCTCGACGAGCATGAAGCGGGCCTTTACAATCAGGGTTTACTGATCACGTACCTTCCGGAACAGGCAGAAGATATTTCCGGATCTCCGGAACAGAAGGACAAGGAGGCAGATTCGGCTGAGGAAGCCGAAAGAACCCAGGCAACCCAGGAGAACGAAAAAGGAAAAAAAGACAAAAAGAAAACCGCAAAAAAGGAGGAGGCGGGATTCCAGAAGAGCAAAACCATTACTCCTGAAACCCAGGAGAAAACAATCAGGGACGTAGAATGGGAGGATGACAGCATCAAAAAAATCCGTTCCACGTCCACTACCGGATTCTCATCTGCCGAATCCCGGAGCGGGGATGCCACTACTCCTGCAGAACTGCCCGATCCGCCAAAAATGGAAGGTATCGACTGGGCATCCAAAGTCAAGCAGGCGGTCTATCGGCCCCAGCGAAACCGGCTTTTGTGGGTAATCCTGGCTACACTCCTGGCGTTGGCTCTGGCTCTGGGTTCCATTGTCTGGTATTGGCGAAGCGCCGAACCGGATCCCGGTGCCCCTCCAGCCACGGAAAGCCGGATTCCAACGGAAACCGTGCCGCCAACTCAAAGAGATACCGACACACAGCTGCAACCGGCCGGGGAAGCTCCGGAAGCAACGGATCCGGTCCAGCCGGACGTAACCGCAGCTGATGAAACGGAAGCCGTTGAGGAGACGCAACCTCCGCCGCCACCGCCTACCCGCGAGGAAATCGCTGCACAAATTGCAGCATTTTCAACCACTGGCGACACGCTTTATGTCCACGCCTATGCCTTGCTCGGAAATCTGGAACCCATTCGCGTCGTTTCCGATATTTTTGCTGCCGATGATCTGCAAAACGCCCCTCCGCGTCCCTACTGGGTGGAACAATATCAGGCAATGAGGTTTGACTTCCTTGATGAGATCATTTTACAAGGAAGCCTGGCACGTATGGTGCTCCTGTTCAACGGGCATGTTATTGAGGACTTTAGTCCTTTTTTCACGGACGGTTCCAGGATACGGATAACCCGCGACCTGCTTATGGAGAACAACCTGTTTTACATTGCTGATACTGATCCGTTCTCCGAAATGCCGGCGCCGCGACGTATTGTTGAGCGACCTCGTTTTTCACCCTGACCAGTACCTCAGAATCATGAATGCAGACCAGGCCAGGGAGCGCGTCCGCGAACTGCGGACGCTTCTCAACAAAGCCAACGATGCCTATTATCAGGAAGCCACACCGCTGATGTCCGACCGGGAGTACGACAGCCTCCTGGAGGAGTTGCGCCAGCTGGAAGAGGAACACCAGCTTTTTTCGCCCGATTCACCTACCGAACGCATTGGGGGTGAACCAACCAGGGAGTTCCCCACGGTCGCGCATCCGGTGCCGATGCTGAGTCTCTCGAATACCTACAGCCGTGAGGAACTGGATGACTTCGACCGTCGCGTCCAAAACCTGCTCGGGCACAGCAATTACAGCTATTTGGCCGAACTGAAATACGACGGCATGGCCATCCGGCTTCGTTACAAGGATGGCCGTCTGGATCTGGGAGCCACCCGAGGCGATGGAACACAGGGCGACGATATCACAGCAAACATCCGGACGATCCAGGATGTGCCGCTGACCCTGTCCGGCAGCTGTCCGGATGAGCTGGAAGTGCGCGGCGAGGCCTACATGGAACTGGCTGCATTTGCAAAAATGAACAGCGCGCGCGAGGAAAACGGGGAAACTGTATTTGCCAATCCCAGAAATGCAACGGCTGGCACGCTCAAACTGCAAAATCCCTCTATCGTGGCCAAGCGCCCCATCCGCATGTTTGCCTACGACCTGCTGCTGGAGGATGACGACAGGGAACGCACACAGCAGGAAAAACTCGAGCTGCTGGAAAAGTTTGGATTCCGTGTTTGTGAGCACCGATCCCGGTGTCAGGGTATCACGGATGTTCACCGAGTCATCGAAACATGGGGAAAACTTCGAAAAGAGCTGCCGTATGAAACGGACGGGGTGGTTGTAAAGGTAAATGAAGAACGGTACCGCGACAACCTGGGGCAGACCGCCAAAGCACCTCGCTGGGCCATAGCTTACAAATTCGAAGCGGAACAGGCCGTCAGCCGCATCCACGGCATCACCCTTCAGGTGGGACGTCTGGGCACCATCACCCCGGTTGCGGAGCTGGAGCCGGTGCTTCTTGCCGGAACCACGGTCAAACGCGCCACACTGCACAATGAAGAGGAAATCCTGAGAAAGGACATCCGGACCGGCGATCGTGTCATCGTCGAAAAAGCGGGCGATATCATTCCACAGGTGGTCAATGTTGTTCTGCAGGAGGATGGGCAGCGCGGAGAGCCCTTCAAAATGCCTGAAAACTGTCCCGCCTGCGACTCCAATCTGGTGAAACTT
This sequence comes from Balneolales bacterium, assembly GCA_007127695.1. GTDB lineage: Bacteria > Bacteroidota > Rhodothermia > Balneolales > Natronogracilivirgulaceae > SKNL01. The sequence goes on from SKYW01000062.1 coordinate 5,817, forward strand.
CCCGAAGAGGTTGCCTGGCGCTGCACCAACAACCAGTGTCCGCCCCAGGTACGCAATCGCCTGGAACATTTTGCATCCAGGGATGCCATGGATATTGACGGTTTGGGTGAAGCGGTCGTGGACCAGCTGGTCTCACAAGATCTCGTCAGCACCTTCCCCGATCTGTACCGTCTCACTGCCGGCAATCTGGTCCCCCTCGAACGCATGGGCGAAAAAAGTGCGGGCAACCTGATCGCATCCATCCACAAAAGCAGGGAAAAACCTTTTGAGAAGGTGTTGTACGCCCTTGGCATCCGCTTTGTCGGGGTCACGGTCGCGCGGGACCTTGCCCGTGCCTTCCTGTCAATCGATGCACTGGTGGATGCGTCCGAAGAAGATCTGTCCGCGATAGACTCGATCGGGCCGCGCATTGCCAAATCTGTGCGCTCGTTTTTTGAACAGCCCGAAAACATGGAGATGGTCCGGCAGCTTCAGGAAATGGGCCTTTCCTTCCGGTCGGAAGAGCCGGATACGGCATCCGACAAACTTGCAGGCAAAACATTTGTATTGACCGGCACGCTTCCCTCCCTGAAACGCAGTGAGGCGCAGGGGCACATCGAAAATCATGGCGGCAAGGTAACCTCTTCCGTCAGCAAAAAAACCGACTTTGTGCTGGCTGGTGAAGAGGCCGGAAGCAAGCTGGATAAAGCAAAGAAACTTGGAATCAGCATTATCAGCGAAAATGATTTTTTTGAGATGATAAAGTGACCGGATTTGTTATTTTACCATTTGTCCTGCATCCTGACGGATACCAATGAGATGGGCGTCCAATGGCACCATTCCCCATTCGGATCCCGAATTCGGATGTTCCGGGAGATTCTGGAATCCTAGCAGTAATGAACAGATGAAATGACCATGACCGTAGCCCGGTCACACATGAGCATGATTAAAAGTGTCATGGTCATTCTATGTGACCTTAGAACCGAAGGTCACGAAGTGCCCAATGAAACGCGTAAGCGAAATCCAAAGTTTTA
>SKYW01000251.1 GCA_007127695.1 Balneolales bacterium
AGAATGATCACCGGTCCGTACTGGCCCGTCAGGGCCCGCAGGATATATGCGATCGCGAGCCCGGAGGATCCCGCCCAGTCTACGGTCACCAGATCGAATTCGTTGTGCAGCCAACCCATGATGGATGCGGCCAGTATCATGGCAAATACGGCATAGAGCGATTTCAGATGGATTACCCTGAGGTCCTTGTGCCTGAGGATATTCCAACCGTACAGCATGATCACAAAAACCAGGATCAGGGAGAAGTAACCGAACAGGATCTGAACGAAAAAATGAGACATGTAAGCACCAAGCGGCCCCAGGCCGTTCTGGATGCGCAAAGCGGGTCCCTGACCGAAATCAAGGAGCGTCCGGAAATCCACGCTTTGGATAATGGCAAAGTCTTCACTCCGATAGGTAATGATGCTGATGGCAAGGGTAGCTGCAATGGCGATCAGGATGATGCCCAGCATCTCCATTTTCCGTTCGAAAGAGAAAAACTCCCCGGTTTTCTTGTTGGCTTTCTTTTTCATTTATCTTATGGATAATACTCCTTCGTGCATGCCTGGAACAGACGCAAACAGATCCACCTGGCTGCAATAGTCAATATCCTCCTCGTATCCCAGTTCCCGAAGTCTTTTTGCATGGTTGCATTCTCTCAAAAGAGCGGGTATTTCCGTGCCGAATTTCTCATACAGGCCGAAAGCTACTTTCACGCCATCGGCTGCATTGTCCGGCAGCTTCCTGTCATAGAGCCTGTGCGTGATCGCGCCGGCACATAACATATCCTCAATGGAAAGACGGCTGTTCCAGCCCGAACAGATCAGCAGGATTTCCCCGTCATTATCCGATCTCAGCATGTCAACAACGGCCGACAAATTCAGGAAACTGCCAACCAGCACGTTGGCGGCGTTGCTGCTGCGGGTGATGGCGCGGGTTCCGTTGGACGTTTTAAGCAGGATCGTTTTACCGGATACCACTTTACTGGTGAACTCCAGCGGCGAGTTGCCAAGTTGATAACCCTCCACTTTTTTCCCATCCTTCTCACCGCAAAGAAGCACACTGCCGGCATCCAGATACCGGGTATAACGCCCGGCGTCGTCATTCTCGGCGAGCGGTATGATCCCTGTTGCACCGTTTTCAAGCGCTGTCTGCATGGTGGAGCAGGCCCGGAGCACATCGATCACCACAACCGTCTTGTTCCGAACATCCTGCTCATTAAAGGAGATCGAAGACGAAAATACATCAATTTCGTGTCTCATTTCTTTCTCTTATAGAATGGCATCCGGATCACTTCTGCGGGATATTCCTTGTCCCTGATACGCATCATCACGGTGTTGCCCGGCTCGGCCTGTTCCGTCGGGATGTATCCCATGGCAATACCCCGGTTCAGCATAAACGAGAGGCCGCCGCTGGTAACCTGTCCAAGCACCTCGCCATTCGTACTTGCGATCGCATGCCCGTTCCTGGGGATGCGTTTCTCTTCCTGCACCACAAATCCGCAAAGGCGCCGGCCGACGCCGTTCTTTTTCTGTTCAAGCAGGGCGTCCTTGCCAATGAAACTTCCCTTGTCCCATTTCACAAGCCATCCAAGCCCCGCCTCCAGCGGCGTATGCTCCTCGGTAAGATCGTTTCCGTAGAGTGCCAGTCCGGCTTCAAGGCGCAGGGTATCACGTGCCCCAAGTCCACACGGCATGATGCCATGGGGCTCTCCCGCCACAATAATGTTCTCCCAAAGATCACAGACATTGACATGGCGGATGTTGCAGTACAGCTCAAATCCCTTTTCGCCGGTGTATCCGGTCGCCGAAACCAGGATATTATCGTAGTCGGAAACCTCCATTGAGCGGAACTCGAACATGGGTATCCCGCCGGGACTGTTTTTTGTCAGTTTCTCCATAATGGATGCGGACTCCGGACCCTGGACGGCAATCAGTGCTATCTCTTCCGAAATGTCGCTTATCTCCGCCCTGCCATCGTTCACCTGAAGGATCCAGTTGAAATCCTTTTCTATGTTGGATGCGTTGACGACCAGCATGTATTCCTTGTCCGACAGGCAATACACAAGCAGATCGTCCACAATACCGCCATTTTCGCGGCACATGACGCTATAATGCGATTTTCCCGCTTTCAGCCTGGCAACATCATTCGCCGTCAGATCCTGAACCACCTCCAGGGCCTTTTCCCCGCGGATCAGGATCTCTCCCATGTGCGAGACATCAAATATGCCGGCGTGATTTCGGACGGACATGTGCTCATCGCGAATGCTGCTGTACTGAAGGGGCATCTCATACCCGAAAAAGTCGACGAGTTTCGCTTTGAAAGTTCGGTGCGCTTCGAATAGTGGGGTTCTTTTCAACATAATCATCGAATTTGGTTCAAAGTGCAAGATACGAATATCATAAGGGATTTTGGGTATGTGATTTCAGGATCATGGCTAATATTATTTTGTCTTCCGGGAATATTTCCCGATTCTTTCTTGTTGTCAGCAAGACAGGGAAAGGTTATTCGTTACACATTAGATTTATTACATTTAAAAAACTGCATTGACCTATGGCCATTAGCAAAGAAGATGTACTGGATGCACTCAGAAATGTCATTGACCCCGATCTCGGCAGGGATCTCGTCTCCCTGAACATGATCGAGGATATTCAGATCGACGGTAAAAACGTCTCTTTCACGGTGAATCTGACCACCCCCGCATGCCCGATGAAAGCTGAAATTGAACGTGCCTGCATCAATGCCGTCACCCATCTTGTGGATGAGGAAGCGGTGGTCACCCCCAACATGAGCTCCAAAGTAACGGGCAGCCGCACCGAAGGGCAGGGGGACCAGAACATGCTGAAAGGTGTCAAGAATATCATTGCCGTGGCTTCCGGGAAAGGTGGTGTCGGCAAATCCACTGTTTCCGTAAATCTGGCCGTGGCACTCGCCAAGGCCGGCGCAAGCGTGGGACTTGTGGATACGGATATCTACGGACCCAGCATCCCCACCATGTTCGACATCCACGAGCGTCCGGACATAAGCACGCAGCGCAAACTGATACCCCTGGAAAAATACGGCGTAAAGCTTCTTTCCATGGGTTTCCTGGTGCAACAGGATGAGGCCGTAGTCTGGCGCGGACCCATGGTCTCAAGCGCCGTCAAGCAGTTCCTGAGTGAAACGGACTGGGGAGAACTGGATTATCTTATCCTCGATTTGCCGCCGGGTACGGGTGATATCCAGCTTACCATTGTTCAGTCAGTGCCGCTGACTGCCGCGGTTATTGTCTCCACACCGCAGACGGTGGCACTTGATGATGCCCGGAAGGGAGTCGCCATGTTCGGAAAGGTGAAGGTCCCGGTGCTGGGTATCGTGGAAAACATGGCCTATTTCACGCCACCGGACATGCCCGACAAAAAGTATCACATTTTTGGCAAGGACGGGGCAAAGAACCTTGCTGAAAAGATGGGCGTGCCGTTTCTCGGTGAAATCCCGATCGAGCAGCTGCTGCGGGAAGGCGGGGATTCGGGAAGACCCATTGTCGTGGGGGATGCATCCACCCCATCCGCAAAGGCTTTCATCGAACTGTCGCAGCGTGTGGCCCAGCAGGTTGCTATCCGAAACGCTACCAGCGAGCCCACTGAAAAAGTCGAGATCCTCTACCGCTGAGGCGGAGGATCTCCAAAACATGCAAGACTGCGTTCAAAGCCGGCCGGACTCCGGATGGACCTGCCCCTTATTCAAACGACCCCATCCACAAGGGGTCGCAACAAGATCGCCGGAACGCTACTTCTCGCGAAGACGGGCTGCCTTGCCACGAAGCGCGCGCAGATAGTACAGCTTGGCGCGACGTACCTTGCCGCGTTTTTTCACCTCAATCTTTGCAATAAAGGGGGAATAGAGAGGAAAAATACGCTCAACACCGATATTGTTCGAAATTTTGCGCACGGTGAATGTCTGGTTGGCGCCACGTCCTTTTCTTCCGATCACAACACCCTCATACAGCTGGACACGCTCCTTGTCTCCTTCGCGTACGCGGTAGTGAATGTTGACCGTGTCGCCTGCCTGAAATTCAGGAAGATCATCCCGGGTCTGGGCTTGTTCGATAAGAGTAAGCTTTTCCATTGTATATTAAACGATTAGTTACTTTTTGTTGATAAAATTTCTATATAGATCCGGTCGAACTTCCCTGGTACGTTCCAGGGCTTTTTCTTCTCTCCACAACCGGATGCGTTCATGATTTCCGGAGGTGAGGATTTCCGGGACACCCAGTCCCCTGAAGCTGGCGGGACGTGTGTAGACCGGAGCGGACAGTAATCCATCCTGAAAGGAATCATCGAGGGCGCTTTCGGCATCACCAAGGACGCCGGGCAGCAGCCGTACCATGCTGTCTACGAGGATCATGGCCGGCAGTTCACCTCCCGAGAGTACGTAATCACCTATGCTGATTTCGAGGGTCACCAGCTCATCGCGGATGCGCTGGTCAATTCCCTTGTAGTGTCCGCAGAGGATTATGATGTTCTCATGAAGCGAGAGCTTGTTTACCGTTGGCTGATCCAGGATGGGTGCATCCGGGGTCGGGAATATGACCGCCTGGTATTCCCTTTCCTGCCTGAGCGACCCTATACAGTCAAATACCGGTTGTGTTGTCATCACCAGTCCGGCGCCACCCCCGAAAGGGTAGTCGTCGACTTTTCCGTGCTTGTCGGTTGAATAAGTGCGCAAATCATGAACAACGATTTCTACTTTTCTGGATTTGCGGGCCCTGCCGACAATACTGTGATCGAGGGGACCTTTCAACAGCTCCGGTACAGCTGATATGATGTCAATTCTCATCATGTTACTCCAGTGCTTCAAGATCCGCAGTGTTGCGGGTCCGGATGGTCCGGGAACCGTCATCCACTTCGGTAACGAACTGTTCCATCCAGGGTATCAGGACAATCCTGTCGCTTGACTGAACCACCAGGATTTTGTAGGCGGGCGTATCCATAAGATCCGCCACTTCGCCCATCCGGGTTTCATCGCTCCGGAGTACCGTGTACCCTGTGACATTGTCCGGGTCGGGAGAACTTTCCGTAAAACGGTCCGTTTTAACTTCCAGTCCTCTCAACTGCTCCGCTTCGGTGCGGGTGGTAATTCCTTCCAGTCTGACAAAGAACACGCTCCGTCTCCGGGCCTGGTGCGGCCGTATTTCTTCAACACGATACGGCACCCACTGACTGTCCGGGTATCGGAGATACAACAGATCCGACATTTCCATCATGGCTGCCGGATCATCAACTTCCATCAAAAAACCACCAAGGGTTCCCTGGGCTTTGGCAATGATCCCAAGCGGATACAGGCCCGGACTCGGTTCTTTTGCCATATCTGAAACCTCAGAAAATACCCGTTACGTGCTATTTTTTCTTTTCTTTCGATTCTTCTTCGGAGGCGTCGTCAGCCGGTTCTTCCTTCTCTTCCTTTTTTTCTGACTTGGCTTCCTTTTTCACTTCCTTTTCGGCTTCGGCTTCTTTTTCCGGTTTTTCCTCAGCTTTCGCCTTCTCTTCAGCCTCAGGTTTCACTTCCGCTTCTTTAACGGCTTCTTCCCTGGCCTTCTGGGCGGCATCTTCCTCGGCTTCCTTCTCCGCTTCCACCGCTTCTTCGGCCTTTACCTCCGTCGTTTCTTTTTCCTCTTTGGCAGCGGGGGCCTTTTCGGCTTTTCCTTCGGCTTTCTCTTCTGTTTTCTCTTCAGCCTTTGCCTCTGTTTTAACCGCCTTTTCTTCTACTTTTGCCGCGGCCTTTGCTCCGGCATCAGCTTCCGCAACAGCTGCTTCTTCCTCTTCCTTCTTTGCTTCAGCGGCCTTTGCCTCTTCGGTTTCAAGCAGTGCTTTCTCGGCGGCAGCCTTGGCCTTCGCCTCCTGGTCCTTCTTGAACTGCTCCTCTTCGGCCTGAAGCTGGGCTTTCATTTTTTCGGCCTTGGTGGCGGGCGCTTTTTTCTTTTTGCTGCGCTCTTCCTTCCACGCCGAAACAGTGGCATCAATCTCCTCTTCGGATTTGCCCCATCTTTCCAGGTGCAGGCGGTAGTAAATACCCTCTTTTTTGAGGATGGAACGGACGGTGTCCGTCGGCTGTGCACCGTTTTTCAACCAGTGTATCACCCGGTCCGTCTCCAGACGGAGAAGGGATGGCTCCTGGGTCGGATTGAATCTTCCCAGGTCCTCGATGATGCGTCCGTCACGCTTGGTGCGTACGTCGGCAGCGACAATGTGGTAAAAGGGAAGCTTTTTTCTTCCGTGTCTTTGTAATCTTAATCTAACCAATGTTTTTTGCTCCTAAGCAGGTTTTTTATCGTTGTTCCTAATGTAATCCTCGTTGTCCGGTCAGGTTTTTCAACCCCTCCATGGCGCGTCCCATTTTGTTCATCTTGGTCATGGTCTTCATCATCTTCTTCATCTGGGTGAACTGCTTCAGCAGATCATTGACCTCACGAACCGTGGTACCAGAGCCTTGTGCTATCCTTTTGCGGCGGCTGCCATTGATCAGTTCGGGCTTCCTCCGCTCTTCAATGGTCATGGAGTTGATGATGGCCTCGACCGGTTTCATGGCATCGTCATCTATCTCCACATCCCCCAGCTGTTTGTTCATGCCGGGAATCATTCCTACGAGATCCCTCATGGACCCCATCTTCTTGATCTGTTGCAGCTGGCCGTAAAAATCTTCCAGGTTGAACGTATTGGAAGAGATCTTAGACTGCAGCATTCTTGCCTGCACTTCGTCGTACTGCTGCTGGGCTTTTTCGACAAGAGAAACCACATCCCCCATTCCGAGAATGCGCTGAGCCATCCGGTCGGGATAAAATGGCGAAATGCTGTCCATTCC
>SKYW01000255.1 GCA_007127695.1 Balneolales bacterium
GCACCCTGTGGGGGTGGATGCAGAAGTGGTCGTTGAGCAGGCGCACCGCCCTCTCCGCCTCCCGGTTGTAGAGCAGCAGGCTGAGGTGCCGGTTGGCCAGCCCTTTGGCCATGGCCAGCGGAGCAATGCCGTTTTCTCCCAGTACGGAAAGCACGGCGCCGCTGATGCCAAGATCCCGCTCCAGTTTTTCACCGATGGCGGTCACCATGGACACCTGATCCAGCATCTGCGGCGTATCAATCCGTCCCGTGTCGTATTCCGTGGCGAACTCTTCGAGAAGTGCGACGCGGGCCTGTTCCATCTGGGCGGCCTGGACCACCACGGTGATGCCGTAATCCGATGAAGCAGCGGTATTGAACAGCACTGGGACCTTTCTTTTACGCAGTGCCATCAGGGCCCGGTAGCTGAAATCATGGATTTTGTCGAGCCCCTTGCTGCGAAGCGCAATGACGATGATGTTTTTCTTCACCGAAACCGATCGCAGCCGTCCCGTGGTGGCTTCATAATCACGCGTAATGATGGTCCCGGTGGCATCGGGCTGCAGTGTGTTTTTTATCAGGATCGGGATGTTGCGCGCCTGCAGCGGAAGCACGGTGCGGGGATGCAGCACCTTGGCGCCAAAATGTGCCATTTCTGCCACTTCGGAATAGTGGAGCTGCGGGATGGTCACAGCCGTGGGCACAATATCCGGGTCCGCGGTCAAAACACCGTTGACATCCGTCCAGATCTGCACTTCGTGCGCATCTAGCGCCTCACCAAGCAGGCTGGCCGAATAGTCGGAACCGGACCTGCCCAGCGTGGTGATCTCGTTATCGGGTGTGGAACCGATGAAGCCCGTGACGATCGGAACGGACCCGTTCATCGGAAGAAGGGCTTCGCGGATCTGCCGGACCGTGGTGACCATATCCACATCAGCATCGCCAAAGCGGTTGTTGGTCCGCACCAGACGATGCGACTCATGGGCCCTGGAGGGCGTCCCCGAATCGATCATGGCCGCCGAAAAGATGTTGGATGAAAGCCGTTCCCCGTAGGAAAGGATGCGGTCGCTTTGACGGTCCGTGATGCCGGACTGTCCCTGCAAACCGGACAGTTCCGTATCCAGCTTCCCCAGCAGCTCTGCCACCCGGGCCGCTTGCTCAGCGACATTGCCGTTAGTGGTAAATGCCCCCAGAGTGCTGTGATGCCGGCGTACGAGCAGTTCAAATCGCTCCCTCCAGGCCTGATCGGAGGCGGATGCCAGGTTCATAAGGGCAATGATCTCATCGGTGACGCCGCCAAGTGCTGATACGACTACGGCAACGTCGGCATCCTTTCGCTGCCTGTTGACAATGGTAACGGCATTGCGGATGCGGGGAGCATCATAGAGGGATGTCCCACCAAATTTCAATATTCGCAACATTATAATTCAGTAAATACCAATTGGTGCTTTTGTGTCAGTTCGGGTAAATGTTTTTTAACAAGGGATTGAATGGCATTAAATTCTATGAGGAAGGCATCATGCCCGTTGTCGGAGGAGAGTTCGACATAGCGGGCATTGCCAAGCAGCGAGACCAGATCTTTTTGCTCTTCAACGGGATAGAGAACATCTGAGCTGATACCGATGACAAGCACCGGGGGTTTCAGGCGGCCCAGTATTTGCTCGAAGGATCCGCGTCCGCGCGACACATCATGGCTGTCCATGGCCTGCGTGAGGCGCACATAGGTGACCGCATCGAACCGTTCGACAAGTTTTTTGCCCTGATAGTTCAGGTAGGATTCTACCTGGTAGCAGGGTTTTTCGTGCTGCGGCTCGCGTCCAAAGCGACGCTCGAATGAACTGGCACTGCGGTAGGTGATCATGCCCATCATACGTGCGGCCGCAAGTCCCGAAGCAGGCGGATCATCCGCTGGATAGTGGCCATCCAGCCACTTGGGATCGGCGTATATGGCTTGACGCTGCGCCTCGCCAATCCCGATAGCCCATGCCGAATGCGCTTTGCCCATGGCAATCAGCAGCAGCTTTTCGGGACGGTCATCCATGATGCCGAACTCCAGTGCCTGCATACCACCCATCGAGGCACCGACGGCAAACCGGATGCGGCTGACTTCAAGGTGATCCAGCAGCCGCTGCTGCACCCGGACCATGTCACGGATGGTGACGACCGGGAAGTTCCCTCCATAGCGTTCGCCCGTGCGTGGATCGGTGCTGAGCGGACCTGTGGTGCCGTAGCAGCTCCCGAGAACATTGCTACAAATAATATAGTGTTCACCGGGATCCAGCAGTCGGCCCTTGCCGAAAAATCCGGTAAGCCACTCATCGGCAGCGGCATGACCTGTAAGTGCATGGAAAACCACTACGACATTGCTCATGTCGTGGTTCGGAGTCCCCCAGGTCTGATACGCAATTTCCAGTTCAGGGAATTCATATCCCGACTCGGTCACAAAAGACTGCCGGTCGTGATAAATAAGATTTTCTTGTTTATATGACATATTTCGATTGATTCATATCGAATTTCTCCTCATTTTACATCCGTTGTTTGTCTGTTACTGAATCTTGGGTTATGGTTGATCCGGGATTTGGTTGTTGATTGGGAGCCCCCGGTTTTTACCGAACCGGAGGCTCTTTTTTTTTGCCCTTCCGCATTTTGCCCTTCCGTCTTTTTAACGGACAGATTTTTCAAAGGCCTGCACGAAGTCATGGATGATGTCACCGATGTGTTCGAGTCCGACCGATACCCGGACCAAATCCTCGGTGACGCCTGACGATCGCTGTTCCTGATCGGTCAGCTGCTGGTGGGTCGTGGACGCCGGATGGATCACCAGTGTTTTGGCATCACCTACATTGGCCAGATGGCTGGCCAGCACAGTGCTGTCAATAAACTTGCGTCCGGCCTCGTAACCCCCTTTGATCCCGAAGGTCAGTACAGCGCCAAACTTTCCGGGGTTGAGGTATTTTTTTGCGAGTTCATGGTATTTGTGTCCGGGCAGTCCGGAGTAACTGACCCATTCCACGTTTTCATTCGAATCCAGCCATTTCGCCAGGGCAAGTGCATTTTCACAATGACGCTCCGTACGAAGGGAAAGCGTTTCAATGCCCTGCAGAAGCAGGAAGCTGTTGAACGGCGATTGCGACGGTCCGAAGTCGCGCAACCCTTCCACCCGGAGACGGATGGCAAAAGCGATATTGCCAAAGGGACCCTGATCGCCGAACACTTCCCAGAAGTTGAGTCCGTGGTAACCGGGTGACGGCTGGTCAAAAAGCGGGAATTTGCCGTTGCCCCAGTTGAAATTTCCAGCATCAACAACGACACCTCCGATAGACGTTCCGTGTCCGCCAATCCATTTGGTAGCCGAGGAAACAATGATATTGGCACCGAACGCAATAGGCTGGGCTATGGCACCGCCTGCGCCGAACGTATTGTCAACGATCAGTGGGATCCCGTTTTTCTTTGCTACCGCAGCCAGCCCTTCCAGATCGGGGACATTTGACTTGGGATTGCCGAGCGACTCCACGTAAATCGCCTTGGTGTTGTCATCGATTTTGGCTTCGTATGCCGCAGGATCGTCATCCTCAACAAATTTCACATCAATACCCAGCCGGGGGAGGGAGACTTTGAACTGGTTGTAGGTCCCGCCGTACAGATTACTGGTGGATACGATATTATCCCCTTTTTGAGCTATGGTGATTATGGCAAGGAACTGAGCCGCCTGACCGGATGAGGTTGCCACGGCAGCCACTCCGCCTTCAAGAGCTGCAATGCGCTTTTCGAAGACGTCATTGGTGGGATTCATGATCCGTGAATATATATTGCCGAACTCCTTGAGGCCGAACAGTGATGCGGCGTGCTCCGAGCTGTCGAACACGTAGGATGTGGTCTGATAGATCGGCACCGCCCTTGCATTGGTAGCCGGATCCTTCTCCTGTCCGGCGTGAAGTTGAAGTGTTTCAAACTTGTATTGTCTGTTCTCTGCGTTGTTGCTCATTTGGTTGTTGTGATTGGTTCGTGTTGATGTGTTGTCTGTTGCTGTTTTGTTGTCTGTCAGTTTTATGCCAAAAAAAAAAGCCTCTGCCGGGGCCGATGCCGGAAGAGGCTTTTGATGTTCGAAAAAACCGTCTTCCCTCATCTTTCCCTTCCATGCACGCGGCATGGCAAGAGCAGGATTTAGCACCTGACCTCCGGAGTACCGGAGCGGTTGCTAAGGCTTCACAGGGCCTGATCCCTCTGCCTTTCTCGATAAGAGACTTTCTACAAGTTCAAAGAACAAAAAAAAGGCCCTTTTCGAGATTCCGGAAAGGGCCTGCAAATTCTGTATGTACACACAAGATGACCCTTTACCCGCCGGAGCAAGGCATGCAACACATGGCCATATTTGCGTGGATCAAAATCATGTATAAACGGATGTCGTATTGAAGATGTTTGTTAACCGTAATCGGTTACCAGTCATGTAAGTTTACCATTTTCCACAGTTGTTGTCAACACTAAATGCAGTATTTTCTGTTCGTTGCAACAACGAGGGATAAAATACAGGCGCTGTCAAACCCAAAAAAGGCGCCATCTTGCCGGAAAACCGCTTCCGGGACCGTTCATCGGTACCCGTAGCTTTTCAGAAAGGTCTCCTTCTCACGCCATTTTTCGCGCACCTTGACAAAAAGTTTCAGGTTGGCCTGTTTTCCGGTCAGCAGCTCTATCTCTTTTCGGGAGCGGATCCCGAGTTCTTTCAGGTGCGCACCTTTTTTCCCGATAAGGATGCCTTTCTGGGAGTTGCGGCTCACAACGATTTCCGCATCGATATGATCGATAGCGTCTTCTTCCCTGTATTCGACCACATTGACCGCGCAGGAATAGGGCACTTCCTTCTCATAGAGCAGGAACAGCTGCTCCCTGATCAGCTCGGAAACAAAGAAGCGCAGGGAAAGATCGCTTGCCTGATCCTTGGGATAGAATGCCGGTCCGGGCGGAAGCCGGTCCCTGATCCTGCCTACAAGCGCATCCACACCGGAACCGTCCAGGGCGGATATGGCCAGCGCGTCCACATACGCAAACCGCTCGTGGCAGATACCGATCACCTCTTCCAAGGATTCCTGTCCGCCAAGCAGGTCAGCCTTGTTGACGACCAGGATAACCGGCAGTTTAAGCTGGGCAAGGGTTTCCCAGACCACATCGTCGGTGCCGGGCGGACGCCGACCATCCACCATGTGCACCAGCAGGTCGGCGTCGTTGCGCAGGCGTAAAACCTGATCCATCATTTTTTCCTGAAGCAGATAGGCCGGCTGGATGATGCCCGGGGTGTCCAGGAACACGATCTGGCAGGTATCGTCGGAATAAAAACCGGTGATCCGGTGGCGGGTGGTCTGCGCTTTGTGGGTTATGATGGACAGTTTCTGTCCGAGCAACCGGTTGAAAAGTGTCGACTTTCCTGCGTTCGGCCTGCCGATGATCCCGACAAATCCGGAACGGTGCACTTCGCCTGTTTTCGTCTCTTCAGACATGATTTGGAGAGTTTGACATGGTTATAACGGGATGGAAACGATCACGCATCCAAATAGTGACAACTGCGATCACCGGAAAATCAACTGCGGTTACCGGAAACGGGTGATGCAGCCATGGCGGCCCTTAACCGGCAATGATATCCGCCATCCTGCGAACCGTGTTTTCAAGACCTTTAAAGACGGCATCGGCAATCAGGGCGTGCCCGATGCTGATGTCCGCAAGGTGGGGCACATGATCCAGAAACGGCTGGATATTGTCAAAATTGAGTCCATGTCCGGCATTTACTTTCATGCCAAGCTCATGAGCCTGGATAGCGGCTTTCCGGAGTCGGTCCAGCTCAACCCGGCGCCGTTCTTCGCTGTCTGCATTGGCATAGCTGCCCGTATGCAGTTCCACGGCCTCGGCTTCCAGCTCGGCGGCAATAGCTATATCCTCTTCTTCGGGATCTATGAAGAGGCTGATGGCGATACCGGCTTTTTTGAATGGTGGAAACACCCGTTTTCGGAAATCTTCCCGCACTTTTTCCATATCGAGTCCGCCTTCGGTCGTCAGCTCCTCCCTGCTCTCCGGCACCAGCGTGACCAGGTCTGCCTTGGTGGCGATGCAGATTTTCATCATCTCCTCCGTAGCTGCCATTTCAAAATCGAAGAGGCCCTTCACGACCCTCTTAAGCCGGTGGACATCGTCATCGCGGATGTGCCGCCGATCCTCACGCAGGTGAAAAACGATACCGGCGGCTCCGGCCTTTTCAGCCACAATGGCTGCCTCGACCGGATCGGGGACCTTCTCTCCGCGGGCATTTCTGAGGGTTGCAACGTGATCTATGTTAACTAAGAGAGTTCTCATTCTCAGTCTAATGAAGGTGAAAACTGGGTAAATATGACTATTTCAGATAATATCTGTAATTTACAAACTTGTCCACAACAGTGCAGCATATCCCATGAAACGAACATGGCAGCCTCCGGCTGGCACACAGGGGCAAGATTACGTGCTATCATGTGAGTTCATTCTGGCCTTATGAATATAAAATGATTTAACAGATGAAAGTAACAGAACATTACGACAAGGCCAAGGATCCGCTCATATCCTTCGAAATCATCCCCCCAAAACGGGGCGGTTCGGTATCAACGGTTTTTGAAACTTTGGATGGGTTGCGCAAGTACCATCCCCCCTTCATAGATGTGACCTCCCACGCCGCCGAAGCCTATTACGAGGAACTGTCCGACGGAGCGGTAAAACGGCACATTCGCCGCAAGCGTCCGGGCACCATCGGACTGTGTGCCGCCATCAAGCACCGCTACAACGTAGACCCGGTCCCGCACCTGATCTGCAAGGGGTTCA
>SKYW01000217.1 GCA_007127695.1 Balneolales bacterium
AAAAAAAGCCTATTTGTCCGCTTTTAACGGGATTGTTACGTGACATGTCGGACCTTGATTTTCAATAGGCCTTGATTCTATCCTTCAGATGCTTGTTCAACAATTCCCTTGCACGAAAAATGTGGGCTTTCACCGTACCAAGCGGAAGTCCGAGCTCCTCGGCGATCTCCTCGTAGCTCATCTCCTGCATGTGCCGCATCCGGACCACCAGCCGGTACTTTTCGGGCAGGGCTTCCACGGCATCCCTGACCATCTTTCGCCGCTGCTTCACAATGATTTCCCTGTCCGTGCTTGCCGCTTCGTCGGTCAGCTCCATCTGCATATCACCATCCTTGCCCTGCACCGGCTCGTCGATCGAAAGGGTGCTGAGTTTTTTCTTTCTGAGATAGTCAATGGTGTGGTTTGTGGCAATCCGGTAGATCCACGTGGAGAAAGCATATTGCCGGTTGTAGGAGGCCAGGCAGTCAAAGGCCTTGAGGAATGCTTCCTGGACCAGGTCATCCACGACATCGCGGTTGCGGACCAGCTTGAGGATATGGAAGTACAAGGCACGCCGGTATTTGTCCACCAGTTGCTGATAGGCCTGCTGATCACCGGCCAGGGCCGCATCCACCAGCATCCGATCTTTGCGGCTGCTGTCAGTTGATGTCGTTTTCTGTGTCACTTGGGTAATGCCTTGACGTTTGATACGGGTTCAGCAATATTTTATAGAATGTAAATATAGCAAGATTATGCTTCGTAATATAGCTGATTCTGCGACTGGGTTGGTCTTCACTCCCTGCAATTGCAGGAATCACAATGCTTTTTAATCATCATTGGTTTTTATGAGGCACGTAAAACCAGCGCACGCCATTCGTTTTCCGCGCCCTGCGCCAGCCGTTCCATTGCGGCACAGGCCGGATGGGACGAGATCGCATCCACATCCTCCTCCAGGATCCCCGAGAGCATAAGGATGCCACCTGGAGCCAGATATCCGGTCAGGGTCCCGGCCATATCCAACAGGATATTCCGGTTGATGTTGGCCAGGATCAGATCATAGCGGGCATCGGGCGGAATCTGCTCTGTGGAGCCAATGCGGATCTCCAGCCGGTCGCTCACCGCGTTGAGCCGGGCATTTTCGAGGGCATTGTCGTAGCACCAGGGGTCGATATCGATGCCCAACGCGTCACCGGCACCCAGTCGCAGCGCCGCAATGGCCAGGATTCCCGTGCCCGTACCCATGTCCAGCACACGGTCTCCCGGACGCACATGGTCCGGCAAAAGCCGGAGCAGCAGACGCGTTGTCTCATGGTAGCCCGTCCCAAATGCCATTTTTGGATCGATGACCAGAGGGATGCAATCCTGCGGAGAGGCCTCGTCCGTCCAGGTAGGATGGATAAAAAATCGTCCTACGGTCAGCGGCCGGATTGTCTTCTCCCACTCCTCGTTCCAATTGCGCTCCGTCACGATTTCCTCGCCGACGACCTGCCACCTGCCGTCTGATTGCTCTTCGAGCCAGTTTCTAAGCCTTTGATTTACGCTTTCTGTAAATACTGCTTCCGGAATCCACGCATCCAGCTCTTGTTCCTGTTGCTCAAACCCGTCAAAACCGAAGGCCAGCAGATCATCGGCAGCAAGATCCTGTTCCTCCTGCGGGATCCTGATTTTCAGCTTTACGTATTTTCTGTTCATGAGTCGAAAGGGTCTGGATGGAAAAGAACCGGTTCGTTACCGGATGCGATTGTAGATCAGTTCCAGGAGCACATCTCCAACGGCCTGGAGTGTTTCGGTGGCGATGATATCCATGTCGTCGGCATGGGTGTGCCAGTATTCGGGGAACGACACGTCGGTCTGGAAGGGACGCGGTGGCTTATGGTGGATAATGTTGATCGTCGGTATACCGGTCTTGCGGTTGATAATCCAGTGGTCGTCGGCAATGGATGAGCCTTTTTCATCCAGGAACAGGTCATCATGTCCCATCTCACGCGCAATGCGCCAGACCTCATCCACCAGGCGCGGTGCGTACTGCATGGAGAATCCCTCGCGGGGGAAGACGGCGTCACCGGCACCGACCATATCCAGCAGGATACCGAAACGCGGACGGTAGCCCGGGACCGGCGGGTTGTTGGACCAGTAACGTGAGCCCAGGAAATAGTACTCCAGGTCGCCCTCGCGTCCATAGTCCTCGCCGTCAAAGAGCAGGATGTCCACGCCGATGGGCGGCGGATGGTCGCGGAAGATCCGGGCCAGCTCGAGCAGGACCCCAACGCCGCTTCCACCGTCATCCGCGCCCGGAATCGGTTCGTTGCGGCGGGCGGGATCCGGGTCCCTTTCGGCGCGCGGACGGGTATCCCAGTGTGCAAGCAGCATAATCCGGTCGCCGAGATCCGGGCGAAACGCGGCGATGATGTTGCTCATGTCATAGGTTTCGCCGGCATATCCGGTATGTGTGAACGGCTGCACGTAGACAGCCTGCCGTCCTGCGTATTCCCCGAGTTTTTCGGCCAGATAGTCACGGGTGAGATGGTGGCCTTGCGAGCCGGGATTGCGTGGCCCGAATGCGACCTGAGCGGCGGTGAACTGGTAGGCCGAATCAGCGTCGAATGCCGGCACGTCCCGGTCGCGCTCTGTGAAGGAGAGCCGCGGGTCGGGCTCCTCCCCTCCGCAGGCTGAGAGCAGCATCATTATCAGCGAAAGAGTCAGCAACCAGGGTAACGTGCTGGCAGAAAATAACATGGAGCTGTAGGTGGTCCTGTTATCCATTCAAAGCCCGGTAATTCACCTGGTTATGGGGTTATGGTTTTTCAGGCCGTTATGCCGGCGGATCATCCGTAAAGTCAGCACACACCGTTTCGGCCAGCTGCGCGGCATTGAGCAATTCCGGCTCCTTGAAGGCATCGGCCATGAACTGCACCCCGATGGGCATACCGTCGCTGCCGTGATTGCCGGCCGGTATGCTGATGCCGCAAATGCCGGCCAGGTTAGCGGATATCGTGTAGATGTCGTTCAGGTACATCTGCAGCGGATCGTTGACCTTGGCGCCCAGCTCAAATGCCGTAGTGGGCGCTGTCGGGGAGATAATGACATCCACCCTGGAGAATGCTTCTTCAAAATCCTGCTTGATGAGGCGCCTGATGCGCTGGGCTTTTCCGTAATAGGCATCATAGTAGCCGGCACTGAGCACATATGTTCCGAGCATGATGCGCCGCTTCACTTCCGGACCGAATCCCTCGGTGCGGCTCTGCTTGTAGAGCCGGATCATCGGGGTGTCCAGATCGGGGTTGTCCTCCGCCCCGCTTTCTGCGATCGCTGCTTCCTCGGCTTTCAGCTGCGAGCGGACGGCCTTGATATCGGCCCGGTGTCCGTATCGTATGCCATCGAACCGGGCCAGGTTGCTTGAGGCCTCTGCCGTAGCCAGTACGTAATAGGCCGCAATAGCGTATTTCAGGTTCGGAAGCCGGATGTCCACCAGCCGGGCTCCTTTCTGTTTCATCTTGCCGGCCACATCCATTACCCGCTGACGGATCTCGGGATCCAGTCCGTCGCCAAAATATTCCTCCGGGATTCCGATGGTGATGTCGGACCGCTGGTTTTCAAGCAAGCCTGGATAGTCGGGCACGGTTTCAGGGGAGGACGTGGCATCCATCGGATCGTGACCGGAGATCGCTTTCAGTATCACGGAAGCATCGTGCACCGTACCGGCTAAAGGACCAACACTGTCGAACGATGAGGCATAGGCAATAAGTCCGTGGCGGGATACCCGGCCGTAGGATGGTTTCAGTCCCACAACACCGCAAAACGAAGCCGGTTGCCGAATAGAGCCCCCGGTGTCACTGCCAAGGGTGGCGTGGCACATTCCGGCGGCGACGGCTGATGCGCTGCCGCCGCTTGAGCCGCCCGGGACCCGGGAATGATCCCTGGGATTGCGAACCGGACCGTACATGGAGTTTTCGTTTGACGATCCCATTGCAAACTCATCCATGTTGAGACGGCCGATGATGATGGCATCCCGGGCAAGCAGCCGCTCAACGACCGTGGCATCGTAAACCGCTTCATACGATGCAAGCATCTTTGAGGCACAGGTTGCGGGATATCCTTTCTGGCAGAGAACCTCCTTGATACCCATGACCACCCCCGCAAGAAATCCGGCGGTGCCGTCAGCTATTTTCCCCTGAATTTGAGCGGCCCGGACAAGCGCCTGTTCTTTATGTATTTGCGTAAACGCATTGACGTCAGGATTTCCCTGCTCAATGCGGGATAGATACTCCGATACAAGATCCGGCAAGGTGAACTCTCCGGACTGCAGCTGTGCACGGGTACTGCGAATATCAGATAACTTCAAAACGGGAGATAACCTGGTTCAAATAGCGTTCAATGGTTTGTGTAACATACTTCGTGGAGAGGTTGGATGGCTGTGCCAAGTGTCAGTCCTGTTCCTCTTCCTTCTTCACCTTCTGCTCTTCCCGTTTTTTCTCATCACGCCGGGGTTCCGCCGGTTCATCGGAACCTTTCTCCAATTCCTTGCGTATGTCGGTGGAAGCCTTGCGGAACTCGGTGATTCCCTGCCCCAGTCCGCGGGCAAGTTCCGGAATCTTTTTGGCTCCAAAAAGAAGAAGCACTACAAGTACGATGACAAGTATCTCAACACCACCAAATGAGCCCATAAAAAACCTCAAAATTTATTTTTAATACATTCGTTCGATTATGTAAAATAGCAAACTTTCGCTTCAGGGATAACCCCTGAAAAATTTATTTTATTGTGATGACGTTAGGGACTTGAATTTTATCATAATTATTAGTTAATAGTCGACGAAAGTTACTAAATAAAAATTTCAGGACGTACCGTTATGATTTGGACCGTTGAACTCGCTGCGACACTTGAGGATGCACCCTGGCCGGCAACCAGAAACGAACTGATTGAGTGGGCCGAAAGAAACGGCTGTCCTCAGCAGGTGATCGACAACCTGTATGAACTTGATGAAGAAGACGACACTCCTTATGAGAGTATAGAGGAGATTTGGCCTGACTACATCATGAAAGAGGATTTCTTCCACGGGGAAGAAGACGAGGGATTCGACTACGACGACGTCTGAAGCCCGGCAAACGGGCATACACATCAGCTTGCATAACGGGTTTACGGCATCCGTTACTGTCCTGACCTGAAATGCTTATATTCGGGAGAGCCTAGTATTATTCGCCACCTTCTACCTGTATCTGATTTCATTGAATCGTCTCTTACGCGTTATAAGCCTGTGTTTGCTGTCCGGCCTGAGTCTGCCCATGCTTGTGGATACCGGTGCGCTTGCCTCCGTGGCCGAGACAGAGGTGGAAACAGCCTGGTCCCTCGTCCCCTCACAGCAGACCCAAAACGCAGTACCGGACGAGAATGAAAATTACGACAGAAGGATCCGGAGGGTGCGCTTTGTCGGCAATCAGGCATTCAGTGACGGAGAGCTTCGGGCCATCGTCCGGACCCGGCCCAACCGACAATTCCTTGGCATTCCCGGACTCACGTTCTGGTATCAGCTCCACAGGATTCACAGCCGTATCGGGGAACCCCCGTCCCTGCTGGACAGAAACGTGCTTGAGCGGGATATTGAGCGTCTGACCAATTTTTATGAATCCAGGGGCTTCCGAAATGCCGCAATAGATACGAATATCACCTTTTTCGACCGGGAGCGCCTGGAAGTCTCATTCATGATCCGGGAAGGCAGGCAGTCCCAGATCCGTGATGTCTTTTACAGCGGGATGCCCCGCACAGGCTCCGATGATGACCTTGTTGCGTTTTTCAAGGACAGTGACATCGCAACCGAGACAATCAACGACACCTCATTTCACTCCGGTGTGGCTTTCACCTATGAAGAAATTGCCGAGGAGCGAAACCGTATTATCACACACCTCAGAAACAACGGTTACGCCTCGGTGACCCGTGACTCGGTCATCGCCGTTGTTCGGGAGGATACGGTCAACACCCTTCAGCTCGATGTGCTGTTCCGCATTTTTCCGGGGCGGATCTACACATTTGGTGATGTCCATGTGGAACTTCGCGGACCGGACGGGGAATTTGAACGGGTCCGCAGGGATACACTCGCCGGCCCCCCGCATGCTGAGGATCCCTACAATATCGTGATCAATGTGGATGAATCCGCCCGGACGCGCACCAGTCTCATTGCGCGCCAGCTGCTTTTCAAGCCTGGAACGATGTATGACAACCGCGCATACCGCAACACGGTCAACCAGTACCAGAATCTGGGAATGCTGGTGGTAAACCAGTTCGGCCATACACCTGACGGCTCCCTGCCTGATTTCACGAACGAAATCCTGCCGGTCTATGTCCGGATGCAAACGCTGCCCAAACACCGTATCCAGCTTGATTTTTTCGGCATGAGACGCCTTGGCTTCGGTGCCGGTGCAGGTATTCGCTATATCAACAACAACCTGTTCCAGGGAGCTGAAAACTTTGAAGTCGGGCTGCAGGGCAACTTCGAGTATGTCAGCGGGACCCTTCTCAACAGCACGGAGCTGAGCACGGCATACACCGTTCAGCGCCTGAATTTTCCATTCCGTCGCCTCGACCAGACGCCGTTTTTCCTCAACGCCAGCACGCGGTACCGGTTCAGCTGGGCACAAAGCCGCCAGGAAAATTTCACCATCAATGCCAATTTCCGCTTCAACAATCAGTTCGAAGTGCGACACCGGCCGCAAATGGCAAGCCTGCTTGACTTCATTGAGCTCGACTGGCTTGATGCTTCCGCAACATCCGAATTTG
>SKYW01000127.1 GCA_007127695.1 Balneolales bacterium
AAGCGGAATTCCCGGGGTTGAGCTCCAGGGCCCTTTGCGCCATCTCCTTTGCGTCATCAAGCCGGATTTCCCGCTCGGAGAGATAATAGGCGTAGTTGTTCAGGGCCACGTCGTTGTCCGGGTCCAGCGTGATGGCTTCCTCATAGGCGGCATCGGCCTCGTCCCAGTTGTCCAGAGAAGCGTACGCATCGCCAAGCGTGCCCAGGATGATGGACCGGAACGGCGCGCGCGCGGGCAAGTCCGCTGCGGCGCTCAGCCATTTGGCGGCTTCTTCGTGTTCCTCCTTCAGGAAATAGGCGCCGCCGACAAAAAACAGGATGAAGGCATCCTGCGGGATGAATTCCTCGGCGCGCAGACCGGCCTCGATCGTCTCCTCGTACATCCCCTCGATGTAGTAGGTCTGCACGAGCTGGCGCCAGGCGGCATCGTTTTCGGGCATCAGTTCGGTGGTGCGATGCAGATGGTGCAGCGCCTGCTCCCCATCCTCCGTGATGATATGAAATTCCGCGGCCATGGCGTGTATCATGCCGTTATCGGGGTCATCGGTGATGAGCGTATCCACCAGCATGGAAGCCGTATCCTTCAGCTGTCGGTTGTCCGGGTCGTGCGAAAACCGGCTCAGCACATACTGGACGATCTCCAGCTTGTTGGACAGGGAAACGACCGGATCCCCGACCAGTCCCAGCAGCAGCTCGCCTGCCTTGTCCCATTCCTCATTCATAATGTGGATATCGGCCAGGTTGACAAGTGCCTCGGGATGTTGCGGATTGCGCAGCAGCACCTGCTCCAGCAGGCCGGCCGCCTCGTCGACACGCTCCTCCTCAAGGTAAAACTGGCTGAGCATGAGCAGGGTATTCACATTGCCCTGGTCCAGCTCCAGGATTTTGAGCAGTTCCCGGATGATGGCATCGGTGTCATCCATCCTGGAAAAATTGCTGATGCGCTGATAGTGGATGGCGCGGTCGGGACCCGTGAGGTCCAGGATCTGCTGATAGCTCAGGTTGGATGCCTCGTAGTCACCCTGCGATGCCTGGATGCGCGCCCTGGTGTAGAGCAACTGGATATCGCCGGGATGGTAGGTGAGGGCCGTATCAAGATGGTGGAGCACTTCCCGGTATTCACCGCTGCCACGCAGCCCGTCGACCAGCATCAGGCGATACCACTTGTTTTCGGGTTCAAGCTCCACGGCTCGCCGGCTGTAGAAGACGCTGCCGGTATAGTCGTTTTTCTCAAGGTAAAGCCGTGCCAGCGCGTAGTTGACCCCGGACATGTGCGGCAGCATGGCATGCGCACGGGTCAGATGGGACTCGGCGCGCTCCGGGTCGTTCAGCTCCAGGGCGGTGAGGCCGCGGATGAAATGGGACCGCGCCCTTGTCTCTTCTTCGGAGCCGGGCTGTGCCTCAGGCAAACCGGGTTGCGTCCGGTCAGGCGCCGGCTGGCCTTGTGGATGTTCCGGGCGATCGGCGACCGTCGGTTCGGTTGAGGAACAAGCGGAAAGGGTAAATGTCGCTGCCAGGATGGCGGACAGAAAGGGTACAAGCAGGGCGGTTCTCACGTGCATCGGATTCCGTTTCAGGATAATTTTATTAAGGTAACGAATTACGCCGAACAATGGTACGGTGTGACGGGTTCGTGGGAGAGAATGCACCGGCACCCTGGTTCCGCCTGTCTCATCGCTTCGGCCAAACACCGGCCTGTTGCCGCAAACATGCCAATTTTGTCGCAAACATGTCAATTTTGCCGCAAGCATGCCAATTTTGCCGCAAACATGTCAATTCAGCCTGAAAACCACTGTCAATAACGGCGCAGTATGGATTCGGTCTGTGACACGTACATGCCGCCGAAGAGGTTGACGTGGACCAGCAGGGGGTACAGGTTGTAGATGTCGCGGCGTTCGGAGAAACCGGGCTGAAGCGGCCACGATTCTTCGTATCCAGAGTAGAAATCACGGCCGAAGCCGCCGAAAAGCGTGGTGAAAGCGAGTTCGGTCTCACGGTGGCCGTAATAGACGGCGGGATCGATGAGGACGGGCTGGTTTTCATTGTCGCACATGTAGTTGCCGCCCCAGAGATCGCCGTGAAGCAGCGAGGGCGGCTCGTCCGGCAGCAGCTCAGGCAGGCTTTTGCCGAGGCGGTCCAGCGATTGCCTGGCCGGGCCGTTGAAAAAACCACGCTCACGGGCCATGGCGAACTGGGGTTCCAGCCGGCATTCCATAAAGAAGCTGTTCCAGTTGTCGCGCCAGTCGTTTTTCTGGGGCAGCCTGCCGATGTAGTTGTCGTGGTCCAGCCCGTACTGCCGGTTCGCATGCCGGTGGAGCCCGGCAAGGGCGCGTCCGAAACGCCGGTCAAAATCGCCGCTCCGGCGCCCCTCATCAACAAAGGAGAGGATCAGGAAGGCCTGTCCGGATTCATGGTCTTCCGTGAGGCCTGTCACTTCCGGGATGCGTATTTCGCCGGTTTCGCCGGCCGCGTCCGCCATCAGCTGCAGTCCCGCCGCCTCTTTTTCGAACATGTCGCGCAGCGAGATCTTGTTCTGTTTGACGAAGTAACGGCTGCCGTCCTGCAGGGAGATCTGCATGGTATCGTTGATGCAGCCCCCGCCGACCGGTGCGTCCCCGGTCACTTCCTGACCGGTCCGATCGAGGAAAAAGTCCAGCAGTGCGGGTGAAAGGGTCATTTTCCGTCCGATCCGTTTTTCATGTGGGGACGAACCGCATCCAGCAGCGACTCGCAGCTGCGCAGCACAATTTCGTACACCAGTTCAAATCCGTTGATACCGCCGTAGTAGGGATCCGGCACTTCGCGGTCGCCGGGCACCGGATCAAAATCGCGCAACAGGAAGATCTTGTTGCGGTACTGCCCTTTCCGGTCCAGCCGCTGCAGATCGCGCAGGTTCTCCTTGTCCATGGCAATCACCAGGTCGAAATACGCAAGGTCGGAATACTCGAACTTGCGCGCCTTGGAGTTGAGGGTCACCCCGTACTGTTCGGCTACCATCCGGCTTTTGCTGTTGGCCGGTTCCCCCACATGGTATGCGGCCGTGCCGGCAGAGTCCACTTCCACCAGTGATGAAAAGCCGTTTTTATTGATGATGTGCTGGAAAACGCCTTCTGCCGTCGGGCTGCGGCAGATATTCCCGAGGCATACGAAACAGATGCGGAGAGGTTCTTCGGCGGTAATAGTTCTGAGATCCAGGTTGGTAACCGTTTGCATGATAGTTGTTTATGTGTATTCAGGCGTCACAGTCCGGCACGCCGGGTGTCGCTTGAAGTCAATTCTGCAATAAAAAAGCCACTTTTTTTATAATTTTCCAATGATCTATTTTTTTATTGCTGCCGGATGCGTTTACTTTCCCGTTCAGGGTCGGAACTTCTGACACACAGGCTAATGCTGTCTTGAAAGTTTCGTATATTAACGCTCTTGAAAAAATCAAATGTAGCGAACCCCTTCTCGTGGTATGAGTAAGAAATTCAAGGAAGTCAAACAGTTACAGTACGCCAAAGCGGAACTTGAAATTCTGGATTGGTGGAAGGAAAATGACGTTTTCAACAAAAGCCTATCCACCCGCCAGGATGGGATTCCGTTCACGTTTTATGAGGGTCCGCCCACAGCGAACGGACGTCCCGGCATCCACCACGTGCTTTCCCGCACGGTGAAGGACCTTTTCTGCCGCTACAAGACGCTCAAGGGGTTCAAAGTGGACCGCAAGGGCGGCTGGGACACGCACGGGCTGCCGGTCGAGATCGAAGTGGAGAAGGAACTCGGGCTGCAGGGACGCGCGCAGGTCGAGGAGTACGGAATTGCCGAATACAACGCCAAATGCCGCGAAAGCGTGCTGCGGTACACCGGCGAATGGAACCGCCTCACCGACCGCATGGGCTATTGGGTGGACCTGGAGAACCCGTACGTCACCTTCGACAACAACTACATCGAGTCGGTCTGGTGGGCGCTGCGACAGATGTTCGACAAGGGTCTCATATATAAGGGATATAAAATCCAGTGGTACTCCCCCGGCAGCAATACCGTGCTCAGTTCGCACGAGGTGAGCCTGGGTTACAAGGAGGTGCAGGATCCTTCGGTCTACATCACGTTTCCGGTGGACGGTGAAGAGCGCACGCACTTCATGGCATGGACCACCACGCCGTGGACGCTCATCTCCAATATGGTGCTGGCGGTGCACCCGGAGCTGGACTACGTGAAAGTCCGCGTGGAGCACGACGGCGAGGAAGCGTTCTACTATCTGGCCAAGGCATTGGCTACCAAAGTTTTGGGCGACGGATACGAGGTAGTGCAGGAGATGAAGGGCGCCGACCTGGTGGGCCGCACCTATGAGCCGATGTTCGACTACGCCCTCGGCAAGATTTCAAAAGATCAGGCCTGGCGCGTGGTTCCGGCTGATTTTGTGACACTGGAGGATGGCACCGGCATCGTCCACATCGCCCCTGCCTTTGGCGCCGACGACTACGACGTCTGCCAGCGTGAGGGCATCCCGATGTTCAACCCCGTGAGCAGGGAGGGCCGTTTTGAGCCGGTCGTAACGGATTTTGACGGTGAGTGGTTCAAGGATGCCGACAAGGGCATCATCCGCAATATCAAGGAGCGGGGACGCATGTTCCGGCACGAGACGTACCTCCACAACTATCCGCATGACTGGCGCAAGGGCACCCCGCTGATGTCCTATCCCGTCGAATCCTGGTTCATACGCACCACTGCGGTCCGTGACCGGATGGTCGAGCTGAACCGGGAAATCAACTGGAAACCGCCCGGCACCGGCACCGGACGTTTCGGCGCCTGGCTTGAAAACAACGTGGACTGGGCCATTTCCCGCCAGCGCTACTGGGGCACGCCGCTCCCGATCTGGGTCAACGACCAGAATCCTGACGACATCGTCTGCATCGGCAGCATCGAGGAGCTGCGCGAGAAGGCGGGACTCGATCCCAAAGTCGAGCTGGACCTGCACCGTCCGTACATCGACGACATCACCTGGAAAGCCGACGACGGCGGCACCATGCGCCGCATTCCCGATCTGCTGGATGTGTGGTTCGACTCGGGCGCCATGCCCTTCGCCCAGCGGCACTATCCTTTTGAAAAGAAGGGGGAATTCAAGGAGAACTTCCCGGCCGACTTTATCGCCGAGGGTGTGGACCAGACCCGTGGCTGGTTCTATACACTGCACGCCATCGCCATCATACTCTTCGATTCGCCGGCCTACCTCAATGTGGTCTCCAACGGACTGGTGCTCGACGCCAAAGGCAACAAGATGAGCAAGACCAAGAACAACACGGTCGATCCGTTCGAGATGATCAGCAAATACGGGGCGGACACTACCCGCTGGTACATGATGAGCAACTCATCGCCGTGGGAAAACCTCAAGTTCAGTGAAGAGGGCATCCAGGAGACCCAGCGCAAGTTTTTCAATACGCTCATCAGCACCTACTCATTCCTGGCGATGTATGCCAACATCGACAAGTGGACCTATTCCGGCGTGCCCATCCCGTACCCGGACCGTTCCGAGATGGACCGCTGGATCATCTCCCGCCAGTTCACCACCATCAAAAAGGTGGATTCATTCCTGGATGACTACGAACCGACCCGTGCCGTGCGCGAGATCGAGCGTTTTGCCGAGGAGCTGAGCAACTGGTATGTGCGCCGCAACCGCCGTCGGTTCTGGAAAGAAGGCAAGAGCCTGGACAAGACCGCTGCGTACCAGACCCTGTACGAATGCCTGGTCAACCTGGTCAAAATGGCCAGTCCGGTCGCCCCGTTCCTCAGCGAGTGGGTCTACCGGAACCTCAACAGTGTGACCGGATTCGAAGAGGAGTCGGTCCACCTGACGTTCTACACTGCTGTGGAAGAGACAGCGATTGACCGTGAGCTGGAGTACCGGATGGATATGGCCCGGACTATCTCATCGATCGTGCTGCGCATCCGGAACAAAATCAATGTCAATGTGCGCCAGCCTCTTGCGAAACTGATTGTGCCGGCCAACAATCAGGAACAACGGAAGGCAATAGATTCCGTAAAAGATATTATATTAGAAGAAGTAAACGTTAAGCAGATCATGTACGTCGACGACGATTCCGGCATCGTCCAGAAAAGTGCCAAACCAAATTATCCGGTTCTGGGCAAGAAGATGGGCAAGCGGATGAAAGCTGTGGCGTCGGCGGTGCAGCAGCTCACTACGGAGCAGATAACCGAATTTGAAAAACAGGGTTCCTTGCAGCTGGATTTTCAGGATGGAGATCCGGTCACGCTTGGCAACGATGATGTGATCATAACGAGGCACGGCCTGGAAGGCTGGTCAGTGGAGGCCGAATCAGGTATTACTGTTGCCCTGGATACGGAACTCACCGACGAACTGATCCGCGAAGGGCTGGCCCGTGAAATCGTAAACCGGATTCAGAACATGCGGAAGGAAGCAAATTATGAGCTTACCGACCGTATTGATATCTTTCTGGACGGCGACGAAGAAGTAACGTCCGCCGTTGCGTTCATGAAGGAGTATGTAAAGCGCGAAACACTGGCTGAGGCCATTGAATTCGGCACTGTCAGTGATTTTGATTTTGTAAAGCAGTGGGAAATTGACGATAAAAGCTGTACCATTGCGATTCAACGTAATACCAACTATTAATCCTCTGCAGCTATGAGCAAGGAAACAAAAGACAAAG
>SKYW01000213.1 GCA_007127695.1 Balneolales bacterium
CTGGGCCCGTTACGGCGAGCTTATCGATCAACTTGACCGAATGCTGCAGAATGGCAATTGAAACTTACTTGAGCAGTGTCATCCGGCGCACCATTCGCTGTCCGGCAGCCGTCATTTCATAAAGATAAACGCCGCTGCCCAGACCTGACGCGTCGAAAGAGGCGATGTGTGCCCCGGCGGCTTTCACCTCATCCACCAGAATACCCACCCGGCGGCCATCCGCGGTGAAAACCGACAGGGTGACATGCGCCTGTTCCGGAATCTGGTACGCGATGGATGTCGCCGGATTGAATGGATTCGGATAATTTTGCTCAAGGCTGATGTTCAAGGGGACATCCGCGACGGCCCGCGTCTCCAGGTTTTCCATGACAAAAGAAACGGCCGCATGCGCATCCAACACCCCGGTGCCAGTGAAGCGATTCCATCCGTCTCCCCGCGTAGTTTCCCTGAGAATTTGTTTAACTTCTGCGGGTGACAGCTCCGGATTTATCGAAAGCATCAGAGAGACCACGCCTGCTACCATGGGCGCCGCCTGTGAGGTCCCGCACCAGTAAGTGCCGTTCAACGGATTGGTATTACTCAGCCCAACAACATAGTCACCCGGTGCAACCAGGTCGATGTGGTTCCCGAAATTGCTTCCTCCACCCCAGCAAAATGGCACGGCCAGCGCGCCGGTGTTATTGACGGCACCAACTGACACCACGCGTTCATAGCCAGCCGGATAGAAAGTGACATCGTTATTGGTATTCATCATGCACGCAATGACATGGATACCGGCATCAATGGCATCCGCGACAGCCTGGCTCAGCAAACTGCTTTGACCGCTGCCTCCCACGCTCATGTTCAACACATCGGCACCGGCATCCTTTGCCCAGTAGATGCCCGCGATCCACCAGGAGTACAATCCGGAATTATTTTCATCCAAAATTTTGACAGGCATGATCCTGGCATTCCAGTCGATGCCGGCCATGGTGCCGTTGTTGTTGCCCGTTGCCAGAGCGATACTCGCCACATTGGTGCCGTGTCCGTGATCATCGACCGTGGAGGTGATGTTGCTCACAAAATTATATCCCGGCACAACCCGATCCTCAAAATCCGGCACTTCGTCCGGCTGGCCCGAGTCCAGGACGGCCATGGTGATGTCGCTGCTTCCGGTTGTGATGTCCCATGCCGGTATGATGTTGATATCCTCGCCGGAGGTTCCGCTGGATTCGGCAATGACCTGGCCGGTATTTTGAAGCCCCCATTGCAGGTGGAAAAGGCGGTCGTTTGGAGCTGCATCCGAGTTGGCCATTCGAAAATCCGGAGCTGCAGGCAAGCCCTTTTGCCCGCTTCCCTGCCCGATGTAATCCGGCTCTGCATATGTAATGTCCGGATGATTGCGCAATTCACTGATCAATTGCATCAGGTCACCCGGATACTCCGCCACTCCGACGTACATACGCTCACGGGTGGAAGTGCCCGGATGGGTGCTTTTCCTTTTTTCTGAAGTCCTCACCAGTTTCTGAAGCGACAGAAGCCCCTGGCTGCTCATAAATGAACCGGCTTCCGGGATGGCCTGCGCCTGGTCGGCAGAAATCACAATGTTCCGGGGGAGTTCCTGCGATTTGTGATAACTGTTCTGTGATTTGTGATAGGCATTCAGCTCCGCAAGCACCGGGCTTTCCGTGTCAAACATGATCAGGATGCGTTCCGGATGATGTGGATATGCGTTCTTGTCCTGAGCTGATGCAGCTTGCAAGGGCATCATGATGGGTAATATCGCGGTTGTCAGAATGAGCAGTGTCGCGGATATCAGAAATACCGGTGTGATTTTTTTCATGCAGGTGGCCGCTACGATTGGGATGGATGGACTTTCAGGATGCAATTTGCATAAGATAAATGTTTTATGCATTTAGACGAAACAGTTGTGAAAAAGTTCATACGCCTATCCACCCGCGAACAATTCGCGATCGTTACGGCGAACTTGTAACCGGAACTTGTACCCTGCCGGCTGCCCAAAAGCCCCTTGTCCTTCGACAGGCAATGAGGTCAACCAATGGGATCAGCGGTCCCACCAGATCACCATGATACCCGCCACCAGGGAGAGCCCGATCCATGCCAACCCCCAATAGGGCCAGGAAGTAGCCGAAACCTTGAGCATCTCGGCCGAACCGGGCCGGGTGGGCGAAAGCGCTTCGGGCAGCTGAACGATGGTCCTCGGGTCCAGACTCTGTGTGTAGTTGTAAGCCCACATCAGGGCTTCCGTGAGTCCGTAGGCTATAAGGGCAGCAAAAAATATGACCCAGATCCATCCCATCCAGCGAAAGCCCACAATAGCTATCAATACCGCCGCTCCGATCAGGCCATAGGCGACGTCCGGCATCCTCTTAAGGATCGTATCCCCTTCCAGGTCGAAGTGCGCCTTGCCGAGATAATCATTGATCAAATTGATTTTTTCAACGTCTCCCTGACTGTGCCCGGTTATATCCTCAATCCAGACATAAAGCCCCAGGTTGCTCTCCATTGCCGGTGAAGAAACCGTGATGGTCCAAATGGGCATATAAAATGCCGGTATCATCAAAAGTGCGGCAATAATGAAACCGATGCGAGATTGTTTTTTCATAGTTGTGGAATTAGCCGGATTCGTCGATCCCCCCGAGTGTATGTTTTATTCATACTTGAAAAACTGAACCTGTCCTGATGCTGGTCAGATATCCTGCCACCTTTGCTATGCATCCATAAAATATCTCACCCGTTGTAATTATGAGTGAAATTACTAAAAAATGTTGCAATAATTTTGTTAGAATTTTTAAAGATATGGGGTCTTCGGGAAACGGAAATCGTGTAAACGGCAGGGTTGGTCAGGACAGGACGATCATTTTCCCGGACGAAAAACGAGTGCTGCCGTTCACTTCATGATCACAAGTGCAAACCGCAATATTTGTTCACCGACGGGATAAACGGCATGTTCCTCGGACGGTTCAAGGAAAATCCAGGTGCCAGGAAGAGGACCGTTTTCTGTTCGATCAGCAAACGATGCGCGTTATGATGCCATATTGTGAGCCGTAACAATTCCTTGCAAGCTGGCAATCAGAGTCAATAGGTATGGATGCTGCCCTGCGCCGAGGGCAGATAGTTGACGCCAAACCAGCATACCATCAAAACGACAAAAGCGAGTGCCAGGGTCCACATGGCCGGACGCACCAGGTCTGCCCGGTGCGCCCTGATATGGATGTAGGCCAGATACACAATCCATGTCAGCAGCGCCCACACCTCCTTGGGATCCCAGTTCCAGTAATGCCCCCAGGCCTCCTTGCCCCAGATGGCGCCGAAGACGAGTCCAAGGGTCAGAAAAGCGAAGCCGATGTAGACCATGTTGTCAGCCAGGGACAGTGTGGTCTGCCTGAAACGGCCCTGCCGTCCTTCATACAGCGCCTTGACCGCAACAATCGCTGATACAGCCAGCAAGGCATAGGCGAAAATATATACGATCACATGGGGGACGAACCAGACACTTTGCAATGCGGGCATGAGGGCTCGGTCATGCACATCCGGATTCATCACATTGATCCCGAGAAAAACGACGGCCATCAGCACGCTGTAAGCCAGTACCCAGCTGAGCTTCCAGCGCTGCCATGTCAGATACCCGATCAGCGGCAAAAAGAAACCGTACCAGAGCCGCGTCTCACCGAGTGTGCGCATGGGTGGACGGTCCAGGCTTCCCCAAAGGCCAAGAATAAAAACGGTCAGGGCTGCCATTCCTGCCCAGAAAAACAAATGGGCCAGGATTTCCGCCCGTGGCTTAAGCCGGCTCAGGTATACGCCTGCCACCGCAGCTCCCCAAAGGCCCGCAGAGATGGCAAACACGGTCGGGAATACACTCCAGGTCATGATGCCTCCTCGTTTGATTCCATTTCTGTGCTGCCGCCGGACGCATCCTCCCTTCTCATATCCTCAGGATCCCGGTTCAGTTCGGTGCC
Source organism: Balneolales bacterium (assembly GCA_007127695.1). Classification (GTDB taxonomy): domain Bacteria; phylum Bacteroidota; class Rhodothermia; order Balneolales; family Natronogracilivirgulaceae; genus SKNL01. The sequence goes on from SKYW01000213.1 coordinate 3,963, forward strand.
GATATCCTTGCCCAGCCAGAACAGGTACACCGCCCCGAGCAGCAGCATGATGAAACCCGTGTAAACCACCGGAAGCCAGGGATCCCGTACCGCTTCAATGATGCTGATGGGCGACCACTTGCCAAACCGGTCGTCATAGCTGAACTGATAGAGTTTCCAGCCTTCTGCCGAATACGGGTGGTTCACTTCAATGTCGATCACCCGGTTGTCACCGCTGCGGGTGTAGAGCCGGGCCAGCGACATGTAGCGTCTGGACTGCGGGATCGTCATGGCAAGTGCCCGGCCTTCTTCCAGCTTCAGAAATTGATGCTCCATGTTGAAACTGCCGCAGGTTATCCATCCGGTGATGGTATCTCCGCGGACCGGGTGCACCGCTCTGACCCTGGCCGCCGGAGCCGCACCGATATCATGCACCGGCTCAAACCGGTCGGATATGCGTGCCGATTCAACGTAAAACTGCAGGATCTCATAGTCCCAGCCGGACATATGGCCTTTTCGGCCACGTTCCACCTCCACCAGGTCCTGCTCCCCGCGGATGATGAGGCTGCCCGTTTCCTGATCCAGCATCCCCATTTTGGGTGGATATTCCTCCATGTGAAACCGCTGCAGTTCGAGGGCCAGGGGCAGCTCCACCGTGCGTCCCCCCGTGTCGGTGCCGTACCAGACGGTTTGTCCCGCAGAAAGCGTCATGGTGACGCGCTGCAAGTCGCCGCTGCCCAGGATGCCGCCCGCAATGACGATCCACAGGCCCAGATGATTGAGCAGAAAACCGATGTTACGCCCCCGCAGTGGAATGCTCCTGCGCACGGCGGTCATTGCCAGCACAAAAAGGAACCAGGAGATACTCATCAGAAACGGCCAGCTGGTGGTCATGCGGGTGAGGCCGAGCCGGTCGATCCAGCTGAAACCTGAGGGTTGCCCCTGCAGGAACAGACCCATCAGCAGGACCGAGAATGTCACGGCAGCGATGGCACCCATGCTGGCGGGCACCTGGCTCATCCATCGGACGACCGGGTTTTTTGGCAGCGCAAGCTGCAATATCAGCGGTATGAGGAGCAGCACCGCCCCGATGACCCCGTTCCAGGGCCAGGAAGGCGCCGATAGGCCGTCACCCGGAGTGACCCATTCCAGTGCAAAGCCGACCAGCAGCAGGGCTGCCGCGACCAGGAACGCTTCCGGGTATCCCCAGGGGAATAGCCAGATCGGTTTTCTAACATTGTGCCGGCTCTTCGTGCCGCTGGTACTGACTGGTTCCATCTGTAGAAATGGCATGCTCCTGGCGAAATGAATCAGAGCTTGCTCGTTAATGATTTAAAAAAAAATGTCTCAGTCCTCTGTAAAAAAATAACATGATCAACGGGTCCTGACGATCTCCCTTTCACCGGCATCCCATTCCTGGTGACGCTGTTCGGCGCGCTGGAGCCACTCCGGCACCACCACTCTCAGGAATTCGTTTTTTTCGCGCTGCCGCTCTTCCAGATCTATGCCCACATATTCCTGGGCCCTGGCTTTGGTGGATACATCGGGCAGCGGGATCGGATCCGTATGTCCCATCTGAGCCACGATCCGGGCCAGCTCGAGCCGCGCTTCCTGGGCGTGGTCCAGGCCGATGCCGAACATTTTCAGCATCTCCTGCGGGGCGTGGAAAGCGCCGCCATGACTTGCGGCACCGTAATCCCATCGCCATTGACCGCTCCGGATATGCTGCAGCACCGGCGCCATCCGCTCTTCGTCCGCTCCGAGATTCCAGGCAAATTCAGCTTCCAGATGTGCCTTCACAAGGGCATCTTCCAGCTTGTCCCGCACTTCCTGAACATCGCGCTGCCGGGAGACCACATTGCGGACCAGCTCGGCTTCGCTCTGCCGGTGACAGGTCTGGCAGGCATTTGCCACGTTGTTCAATGGGCTCTGTACCCTGTGATCGGTATACTTGACGCCACCTTCCGTGCGATAGGGCATGTGGCAATCCGCACAGGATACCCCGCGCTGGGCATGGATCCCGAGTTTGTAGATTTCATAATCGGGGTGCTGGGCCTTGATCATGGGGGCACGGCTAAGCGGGTGGATCCAGTCGGCAAATTCAATGTTATCCTTGTACTCTTCCACCTCATCCGCGTGAAGCCCTTCGTCCCATGGGAATATGAGCCGGTTGCCCGGACCAAAGTAATATTCAACATGGCACTGTGCGCACGTCAGCGAGCGCATTTCCTGATGGCTCGCCTCCGTCACATCCTGGCCGCGCCGTTCAAAAGCCTCGACAAGAGCCGGCTGCGATATGCGCAGGTTCATGGTTTCCGGATCATGGCAGTTTACACAACCGATCGGATTGACGATTTCATGTCCGAGTTCCGACCAGCGCGCGGCATAATATTCGTCCGTCCCCATTTCAGCCATCACCCGTGGCACATCCGCGCTCTTGCAACTCCAGCAGGTGGCCGGCATGGGTCCCTCGCCAGCCTCCATGGGAGCGCCTGTACGAAGCGTTTCACGAAGATCGGTCACCGAATAGTAGTGGCCCCGGGCCAGGTTGTAATCGGTCGCGAAGGCATACCCTGCAAAAAGAATGACCATCCGGGGATTTTTTTCCAGCAGATCCATGCGGGTGGACCCGAGGAATTCACTGCGGAATGTGGTGTCGGCCATCTGGTTGTAGGTGTTGAATTGGCGCGGGAACGCCTCTCCCCATTTCTCGAGTCTCGGCTCAA
>SKYW01000297.1 GCA_007127695.1 Balneolales bacterium
CTGGGCCGCAATGCGCGCCGGGCATCACGGGAGTTGATGGGCTGGAGCGCGGAACAGAAAAACCGGGCGCTGGAATCCATGGCTGAAGAGCTCGAGAGCCGGACGCCGCAGATCCGCGAAGTAAACGGCCGGGATGTGGCCGAAGCGCGTGAAAACGGGCTTTCGGATGCCATGGTGGACCGGCTCGTGCTCAATGAAGACCGCATGGCAGCCATGGTCCAGGGTCTGCGCGACATTGCCGCGCTGCCCGATCCGGTCGGACGCATCCTCAAATCCTGGGAGAAGGAAAACGGCCTGCAACTCAAAAAGGTGGCGGTGCCGATCGGTGTGATCGGCATGATATACGAATCGCGTCCAAACGTGACCGCCGATGCCGCCGCGCTGTGCCTCAAGGCCTCCAACGCGATCATACTGCGGGGTGGATCCGAGGCGTTGCGTAGCAACCAGGCCATTGCCGATGCGCTCCGGGAGGGGGGACGTGCGGCCGGGTTGCCGGACCATGCCATCCAGCTGGTCCCCGTCCGCGACCGTGCGGCAGTCCGCGCGCTGGTCACCATGGATGAGTACGTCGATGTGATCATACCCCGCGGCGGCCAGGGACTCATCCGCGCCGTGGCTGAAAACGCCACCGTGCCGGTCCTCAAGCATTACGAAGGCATCTGCCACGTCTATGTCGATGCCGAGGCGGATCCTGCCATGGCCTGGTCGATTGTCGAGAACGCCAAGTGCCAGCGTCCAGGCGTGTGCAACGCCGCTGAAACGCTTCTGGTGGATGCGGCCCTGGATCCGCAATGGCTGGCGAAAATGGCGGATGTCCTCGATGCCCGCGGCGTCGAGCTGCGCGGCGATGAGCGGGCGCGCGGGATCGTGCCGTCCATGAAGGAGGCCGTCGAGCAGGACTGGCGCACCGAGTACCTGGATCTGATCCTGTCGGTGCGCGTTGTGGACGGCATCGAACAGGCCGTGGAACACATCAACACCTACGGGTCGGGACATTCGGATGCCATCGTGACCGAAGATCCCGAAAAGCAGGACTATTTCGGGCGTATGGTGGATTCGGCCGCGGTGTATGTGAACGCATCCACCCGGTTCACAGATGGCGCGGAGTTCGGCATGGGCGCCGAGATCGGCATCAGCACCGACCGGCTGCACGCCCGGGGACCCGTGGCGCTGGAGGAACTGACGACCTACAAATACGTGGTGACCGGAAACGGGCAGATCAAGCAGTGAGTGGGGATGGCTTTTTCTCAGCCTCCGGTCGGTCCGGTTTGGCCTGTCCGCCTAGCGCGCGCCTCCGCCTGCTCCGCCGCCGGCCACGCCTGCCGATGCGCCTCCGACACCCGATACGCCACTGAAAGAACTGGTGCCGCTGGACGCCAGCGTGCTCAGGCCGGATGCGATATCGGTCGTACCGTGGATGCCTGACTGCGGCACGACCCACAAAAAGATCGGGCTTTCCTCGGTTACATCGGCAAGCCGCTTTTCCAACTGTTTTTTGGTCAGGCCCAGGGCAATCGCATACACGAAATGCCGTCCCATGTCATTCTGGTCAAAGGAGCTGTTTGGACCTTTTTTCAGTGCCTTTCGGTAGGCGGTCCATTCCACATGCAGATCGGTGCCGAACTGGGTGCGCTTCGGAAGTGTCAGGCTCAGCATCATCATCAGGATTACGAGTACAATCCCGACAGCCCCGATGCTCCCGGAAAGAATGGTTACCACGATCATCCCGAGTAGCAGTGGCAGCTGGGCGAACAGATGGAAATAGAACGCCTTTTGCGCGGTCAGGTCAAACCACTGCTGATCCCTGAGCGCTTTGCGGAAGCGTTTGCGCCACTCCTTCCACCAGGACTTCAGGGATTTTTCGGACCAGTCAAGCACCTTGTCCATGCGGGTGACATCCTCGTCAATGCGGCTTGCGGCCATTTCCAGCAGCGAGAGCTCCCAGTCACTGAGGGTTTCTGCCGGTTTTTTTCCTGTTTTCTCAAGATGGTATTCCGGCGATTCGGTGCTGAGGAATTTCTTGTCTCCCTTTTTTTCTACGATGCGGAAGTAGCCCTGACGCGCAAGGTCGAAGATGGTGATGCCCAGAGCCAGCTTGTCCGGCTCGGTGTTGAGGGGACCGAGCATCAGTTTCCGCACCAGTGCCGGCGGATGATCCGATGGAGGGGTGTAGCGCGGCTTGTCGGAAGCGGATCCGGACTCGAAACGGCGTCCGTATCGGCGATAGAACCAGGTGAAGAGGATGACCGATACCGGAGCAAACACGGCAAAAAGCCCGATTCCGAGCATCCGGAGTTGCCGTTGGCGCTCTTGCGCATCCACCCAGGCGGCTTCTTCCTCCATAACCCGCTCAAGCGTGAACCGGCGGTCGGTCACCTCGGCTTCGGTCAGGACCCTGGTCGGGAACAGGATGCGTGCCTCGACCTGATCGGAGCTGCGAAAACCCTCGCCTTCCAGGTAAAGCACGGAGCCTTCCACCCGTTTATTTACGTGGTCAGGCGTATCGCGCATCCACACATTCCAATCCTCCGCTTCAATCCGCCGGGGCAGGGAAATACGTGCCCGGAAGGATTCCGGCGTACGGGCAAGCCGATCGGACAGAAAGATCCAGTACCATTCGGTGACATCGGGACCGGTGACCAGGGCGTCGTGCAGGTCGTACTGGATGGTGTAGGTATGCTCGGTGGTGTCGCGTGTTTCGATGAACCAGGTGATCCGAAGCTCCTGTTCGTTGCGTGCCACCCGGAACGTGCCGGTCTGTCCGCTGTTGTCGTTGATCAGTGTCCGGCCATTCTGGCGCACGCGGATGTTTTCCACGGCATCGAAGCCCCTGAGCGGGAGTGTGTAAAAGACTTCGGTGTAGCTTCCCTCAAACCGGTAGCGCCGGTCTTCGACATAGCGGATGGTGCCATCGGGCTGAATTTCTGCCTGGATAGCGATGTCCCGTATCTGAAAGTCCCTGGCGACGGATGATACCGGCAGCATGGTGCAAATGGCAAAAAGCGTGACAAATGTTGCAGCGATAAGACGCCTGGTAATTTTCAGACACCCGGTATTTTGAAAATTGTTGCGGTTGTCGGGAAGCCGAAGATGGAAATGGGTCTCAGGCAGGGTTGTATGACGGTTCATCATGTCACTGGATTTCATTATTTGGTGCTATTCTGTGTTGCCGGTTCCTTCGGACTGAAAACAGGCGATCAGATGATAATCTGGTTGCATTCATCATGATGGCTGATAAGATCACTTCTCTTCCGGGATCCAGGAATATTTGATGACCTTGATTACGTGTTCTTCCCTGCCGGCATACTCCTCGATGACCGGCACGCCCGTGATGCGGATGCGTCCGCGCCGCTGCTGCCAGAGCTGTTGCAGTTCCTGTTCGTCCATGTCCAGGAACCAGCGCTCTCCGGCGTCGGTTACCAGCGCAATCCTGGTGAACGGTTCGTTGCCGAAGAGCCGGAGGGATCCTTCCCAGGTTTCAACGGTGTCGCGGTCGGATGCCCCCGCGGCACACAGGGCTGCCACCGGAAGGATTAGCGCAAGCAACAGTAAGATCATGGTTTTAGAGGTCATTTTTATAATTTTTAGCTCAATTGTGCTCATATGGCGGGATTTCGCCGGGAGTTCACAATTATACTTCACAAAATTGAAATTTATTGAATATATTTATGAAGTCCATTCTTCATAATATCAACATAAAAAAGCCCTTTTTTGATTATTAATTAAAAGTTTAGATGGAGTTTGCTTTGCTGTTGGTGGAAGATGGGACCGGGGACGTACAGGCGCATTTACTGTTATTGACAGTCTGTCCGTAAATCCGGAACGGCCCTGAACAGGCGCACAGCTGGAGCCGGATCCCGGACCGCGTGAGCATGCGCTGATTTTTACCCCGTGGTATTTTTAGCCACATAATTATTTACACGACAAGAACCTGGAAGGATTATTTATGAAACGTCCGCTTGTAACTATTGATGCTAACGAAGCTGCATCACATATCGCACATCACGTTAACGAAGTCATTGCTATTTACCCCATTACCCCTGCGTCGCCCATGGGCGAGTTTGCAGATGCGTGGTCTATGGCCGGAAAAAAGAACATCTGGGGCACGGTACCCGATGTGATTGAACTTCAGAGTGAAGCCGGTGCCGCCGGTACCGTTCACGGCGCCCTGCAGACCGGAGCGCTCTCAACCACATTCACCGCTTCCCAGGGGCTTCTTCTGATGATGCCCAACCTGTATAAAATTGCGGGTGAACTGAGCCCCACGGTCATCCATGTCTCCGCCCGTACGGTGGCCGGACACGCACTCTCCATTTTCGGGGATCACGGCGATGTCATGGCCATGCGCATGACCGGAATGGCCATGCTGTGTTCCAACAGCGTTCAGGAAGCCATGGATATGGCAATGATCGCGCACGCCGCAACCCTTGAGTCGCGCATCCCGTTCATCCATTTCTTTGACGGTTTCCGCACCTCGCACGAGGTCCAGAAAATTGAAGCATTGACACTGGATGACATGCGCGAGATGATCAACGATGATTTTGTCCTGGAGCACCGTCAGCGTGCCCTGACGCCGGACCGCCCGATCATCCGCGGTACCGCTCAGAACCCGGATGTCTTTTTCCAGGCCAAGGAAGCATCCAACCTCTTCTATCAAAAGTGCCCGGACATCGTCCAGAAGACCATGGACAAGTTTGCGAAACTGACCGGCCGCGCGTACAAATTGTTTGACTATCACGGTCCGGCCGATGCCGAGCGCGTGATCGTCCTTATGGGATCCGGTGCCGAGACGGTACATGAAACGGTCGACCGTATGAACGACGAGGGGGAAAAAGTCGGTATGATCAAGCCGCGTCTGTACCGGCCCTTCAGCATCGAGGCCTTCATGAACGCCCTCCCAGAGTCCGTTCAGAGCATAGCCGTCCTGGATCGTACCAAGGAGCCCGGCAGCGCCGGTGATCCCTTGTACCAGGATGTGATCACCGCATTCCAGGAAAACCGCACGGAAGAGTACCACAAGCTGCAGAATGAGCCGCGTCTGGTTGCCGGCCGTTACGGCCTTTCCTCCAAGGAATTCACCCCTCCGATGGTCAGGGCCATCTACGAGGAGCTCGACAAGGAAAAACCGAAGAATCACTTCACCATCGGTATCAATGATGATGTGACACACACCAGCATCCCCTATGGAAACGGCGTGATGCCGGTGAACGGCAAGAAAAAAGCGGCATCATCCGGAAAAGCCGCCGGCAAAGAGAAAAGCAAAATGTTCCGTGGGTTGTTCTACGGTTTGGGTGCCGACGGTACGGTAAGCGCCAACAAGAACTCGATCAAGATCATCGGCGAGAACACGGATTTCTACGCTCAGGGATATTTCGTCTACGACTCAAAGAAGTCGGGTTCCATGACGACATCGCATCTGCGGTTCGGTCCCGAGCCGATCCGGTCGGCGTACCTGATCGACGAGGCCGACTTCGTCGCCTGCCATCAGTTCCGCTTCGTCGAACGGATGGATATGCTCAAAAATGCACGCGAAGGGGCGATCTTCCTGCTGAATACTCTGTACGGACCGGACGAGCTGTGGGACGAGATGCCCGACAAGGTGCAGAAACAGATCCTCGAAAAGAAAATCCGCGTGTTTGCCATTGACGGCTACAAGGTGGCCCGCGAAAGCGGCATGGGCAATCGCATCAACACCGTGATGCAGGTCTGCTTCTTTGCCATCTCCGATATCCTCCCGAAAGATGAGGCCATCGCGGCAATCAAGGATGCCATCCAGAAAACCTACGGCCAGAAAGGCGAGAAGATCGTCAAGAGCAACTTTGCGGCTGTCGACAATTCGGTTGAGCACCTGTTTGAACTTGAGGTTCCGGAAAAAGTCACCACAAGCAAGAAGATGCTCGATCCGGTCGTCGGCAAGGACATCCCGGAGTTTGTCACTGACGTGATCGGCGAGATCACCGCCGGTAACGGTGATTACCTGCCGGTGAGCAAGATGCCGGTGGACGGTACCTTCCCGACCGGAACCACCTGCTTCGAAAAACGGAACATCGCCCATGAGATACCGATACTGGATCCGGATGTATGTATCCAGTGCGGCAAGTGCGCCATGGTCTGCCCGCATGCGGTCATCCGCATCAAGGCCTTCGACGAGAAATTGCTGGAAGATGCGCCCCCAACCTTCAAATCCATGAAGGCAAAAGGACGCGAGTGGCCGGAAAACACCATGGTCAGCATCCAGGTATCGCCGGAAGACTGCACCGCCTGTGAACTCTGCGTGGAAGTATGTCCCGCCAAGAACAAGCAGGAAGTCGGACGCAAGGCGCTCAACATGGACAAGATCGAGCCGCACCTCGAAAACGAGCGTGAGAACTGGGACTTCTTCCTCAAAATCCCCGAGTTCGATCGCAACGAACTGAAAGTGGGCACGGTCAAGGGATCCCAATACCTGCAACCGCTCTTTGAATTCTCGGGTGCGTGCGCAGGATGCGGCGAGACGCCTTACGTGAAGCTGATCACCCAGCTCTACGGCGACCGGATGCTCATTGCAAACGCCACCGGCTGTTCCTCGATTTACGGCGGAAACCTGCCGACGACACCCTACTCGAAAAACGAGCATGGTCTCGGCCCGACATGGTCCAACTCGCTCTTTGAGGACA
>SKYW01000256.1 GCA_007127695.1 Balneolales bacterium
GGTGGTCGAAGATCTCTGCCTGAATGTGCTCGAAAAGCGCCCACTGGGTCGTGTTGGCAAATGTGTAGATCTGCAGGGGGAATCCCTGAGAGGTAGGTTCCAGTTGTCGCACCAGCGTCAGTAGCTCCTTGTTGGTCTGTGGATGATGCTTCAAATACTCGAATGTGTAGATGCGGAAGGTGCCGATATTGGTAAGCCAGCGACCGTTTGTAATTATATTGGTCTTTTTCAGGTTCTTCTGGTTGTAGGTATTTACCTCTTCGAGCTTTCCGGTGATGTAATCCCGGAGCAGGTACGACTCCTTCAGGTGCTCCACTTCCCGCAGGGTAAGAAACCGGATGCTTTGGATGTCGATCAGCAAGGACCGCATTATGCGCCGCCCGCCGCTTTCCTGCATACCGCGCCAGTTCAGAAAACTGTGGTCCAGAAACTTGTGTGTCGGAATGCTTGCGATGGTCTTGTCCCAGTTCTGTACCCGTACGTTGTTCAGGGCTATGTCAATGACGTCACCGTCCGCTCCAAACTGTTCCATCTGGATCCAGTCGCCCACCCGGATCACATCGTTGTTTGTCAGCTGCACGCTGGCAACAAGGGAGAGCAGCGTATCCCGGAAAACCAGCAGGAAGATGGCCGTCATGGCACCAATTCCACTCAGGAAATACCAGGGCGACTGGTCGGCCAGCTGCGCGATGATCAGGATGATCGTGATGATGTAAATGACCACCTTGAGCAGCTGAATGTAGCTTTTAATGGGCTTGCGTTCCAGGCCCGGACGGCTTTGGTAGATGGTGTGAAGCGTTGACAGAAAGGCATCCAGCGTACGCGCGAAGACCAGGATCAACAGGGAATTGATCAGCCGCATGAAGAAGCTGAGCAGATCTTCCGGCAGGTCGGATACCCAGTCGACACCAATGTAAAAAATCAGCAATGGAAGGAAAAAAAGGGCCCGTTGCGGAACCCGGTGCTGCATGAGCGCATCATACCACGGATGATTGGCTCTCTTCCCCAGCCTGGTGAACAGCATGATCAGCCAGCTCCGGACAATCACATGCAGAAAAAAAACAAGCAGGGCAAGCAGAATGATTCCGGCAACAGTATCTGCAACGGGAGTTTGAAGTTGTTCCGGAAGGTGCGATACCACCCATCGGATGAGATTGTTACCGGATGCTTCAAACTCTTCCATAATTGCTTATCTTAGTTATTGATCATGGTGACATTATTGCAAAAGTACCGAATGATTACAGAAAGATGAAAACATTTATTTCGCCTCTTTCCAGGACAGCAGCCATCGCAACACTTGTCCTTCTCGTGCTCAGCAGCAACGCCTTCAGTATTGCCGGCAGCCAGGCGGCCGGACAAGGTGAAAATCCCTATCCTGCCTACCGTGTTACCGGATTCATGGAGCAAAATTTCTCATACGAACAGGATTCGGGTGATCCGGCAGGCTTTTCAATATATCGTGCACGGGTCGGGGTAGCAGGCCGGCTCAATGAACTGATTTCCCTGAATATTGTTGCCGGTGCGCTGGAGCCGCCCAACCGTAATCCCCAGCTGGTAAATGGATTTGTGGATTTTGATATCCATCCGATGTTTCAGCTTCGGACAGGACAGTTCCTGGTGCCTTTCGGTCTGGAAGGACCGGAACCCATTTTTCTCAATCCCGCCATTGAGCGTTCGCTTACAGTGCGCCGGATGAACGACCTGCGCATGTTCCGCGACGTCGGCATCCAGGCCAGCGGCTCCCAGGATGGCATCAGCTATGCCATTGCACTCATAAACGGAACCGGAGCCAATGTCGCCGAACGCATCGACCCGAAAGACCTTATCGGAAGGATCGGATACCAGGCCAACGGCGAACTGGCGCTGGGAGCATCGTTTCACATGGGCAGAAGGCCGGTTGCTGACGAACCCAACCGGTTCCGCTTCGGGGTGGATGCGACCTGGCGCTCGGATCCGCTGCTGGTCCGCGGCGAATACATCATTCGTACTGATGAGCAGCCAGATGGCAATAATCAGAACCAGCATGGCGGCTACGTGCTGGCCGGATATCATTTCAACGAGGAGCTGCAAGGCATACTGAGGCTTGAAATGCATCGCCCGGATACCGACCCGGACTTCTCCGATTCGGCGCTGACCATCCTCACGGCCGGACTCAACTACTATCTGCAGGGACATACCCGCGTATCTCTCAATTATGAAGTGCGCAGGGATCGTCGGGATAATGTCGATCTTGGAAACCTGCTCACACTACAGATGCAGATTGTGCTGTAACATGCCATGAAGACAACAGGTATTCGTCACGAGGACAAATACGCGCCGGAGCGCCGTACTCCGCTGGTGCCCGACGATGTCCGCTTTCTGACCAGTGAGCATGACATCCCGGTCAAGGTGGAAACCTCGCCCAAGCGCGTCTTTACACACCGGGAATTTGGAGCGGCCGGAGCTGAGGTGACCGGTGACCTTTCCGGCTGTGACATCATACTCGGCGTCAAAGAGATGCCCGTCGGCTATTTCCGGAAGGGAAAGGTCTATGTCTATTTCTCGCATGTGATCAAGGGACAACCACAGAACATGCCGATGCTTCGGGATCTGATGGATGCGGGTGCCACCCTGATCGACTACGAACGCATCCTTGACGAGCAGGGCCGACGCCTCATTTTCTTCGGTCGCCATGCGGGGATCGCCGGTATGATCAACACACTCTGGACACTGGGACAGCGGTTGAAGGTACTCGGCAAGCCCAATCCTTTTGAAAAAATCCGTCAGGCCGCAACCTATGACTCGCTGGACGAGGCCAAATCGGATATCCGTCTTGCAGGAGAGGAACTGCTTGCAAACGGACTGCCGGAGGGGGCGGGACCGCTGCTGTTTGCCGTGACCGGAGACGGAAATGTGGCTCAGGGCGCCCTGGAGATCATGGATCTGCTGCCGGTGGAAAAGGCCTCGGCGGCCCGGCTTGCCGGGGATAACAGCCGGGAACAATACGATGATCCCCGCAAAACATACCTGGTGAACCTGATACCGGCCGATTACATGGTGCACAGGAAGGGGAGGGAATTCGACCTTGCGGATTACATCGCACATCCGGATGCCTACGAATCCCGCTTTGAGCATTTCCTGGAACCGGTGGACGTGCTGGTGAATGGTATCTACTGGGATGAAAAATACCCGCGTCTGGTCACCCGTGAGTGGCTCAGGAATCGGGAAGAACAGGGCTCCCTTCGGCTCTCTGTCATCGGCGACATCACCTGCGACCCGGAGGGCTCCGTGGAATGCACGGTGAAGGCCACCGGGATCGAGGATCCCGTGTTCGTGTACGATCCGGCCACCGGTGACCATGCCATGGGTTTTGAAGGTCCGGGCGTGACGGTAATGGCCGTGGATATCCTCCCCAGCGAGCTGCCGCGCGAATCGTCGGAACATTTCAGCCGGCTGCTATCGCCATGGATCCCCGCGCTGGCAAAAGCCGATTTCCAGGTCCCTTTCAACGCGTTGCAACTGCCGGCGGAACTGAAACGTGCCGTCATTGTACACAACGGGAGACTGACTCCGGATTACGCTTACCTTGAGGAGTTCCTCTGAAACAACGCGGGGGAATCCACCTGACTGGCAGATGAAATTCCTGACAGGGTCAATCCCATTCCTGCCAGCCCGGCCCCCGGACGAACCTGCCCGGCATGGCTTCTGTATGTTCTCCGTTGTGCAGCACCGTCACTCCGTTTACAAGCACATAATAGACACCTGTGGCGTATTGGTGCGGGTCATCATATGTTGCGTGGTCGCGGATCTCTTCCTGATCAAAAATGGCAATATCGGCATGGTATCCTTCCGCCAGGTACCCGCGTTCCCGGTCGATTCCCAGGATCCGGGCCGGAAACGCCGTAAGCCGATGGATTGCATCCTCCAGGGTAACCAGGCCCAGGTCCCGGACATAATGGCCCAGCAGCCTGGCGAAGTTTCCATAGGCGCGCGGATGCGGATTCCGGTTGAGGAAAGCACCCTCGGCCGCTATCGATCCGCCGTCGGACCCAAAGGCCATCCACGGCAGCTGCACCTGCCTCTCCACGTTTTCCTCGGACATGAGGTGGTACACCGCACTGATGCCGGAGTTGTCCTCGGTGATCAGGTCCAGCACCGTCTCGGATGGCGCCGTGCCGCGCAGTTCAGCCACCTCGGCCAGCGACCAGCCGATAAAACGCTGCAGCTCGTCGGACCGGAATCCGACCAGCGTGATATCATCCGGTGAAGCCACCATCTGGAAGAAATTTTCCCAGTCGGGATCCGGCCGTTCCATCTCCTGGATGATCTCGGCCCGTATTACCGGATTCTGAAACCGTTCGATCATCGCCTGACGTCCGCCTTCCCGCGCCCAGGGCGGCACAACTGCTGACAGCTGGGTGGATGCGGCGGTGTACATGTACATATTTGCCGTAATGTCGAAGCCGCCACGCTGCGCCAGCTCCACGCGTTCCATTACCTCGTCGATTTTGTGCCAGTTTTCGGTCCCTGCCGCTTTGAGATGGTGGATGTGGGCGGCGATCCCGGCTTCCTCCGCTATCTGAAGCATCTCCCCGATGGCCTCAAGGAAACGGTCTCCCTCGCTGCGCAGGTGGGTGGCATACACGCCCTCGTATTCGGCGGCCGCAGAAGCCAGGGCAATGAGCTCGTCGGTATCGGCATACCAGGCAGGGGCATAGATCAGTGCGGTACTGAGTCCCATGGCGCCTTCCTGCATCGCCTCCCTGACCAGATCCTGCATTTTGGCCAGTTCATCGATTGACGGAGCGCGGTCGTCACGGCCGAGGACGTAGATCCGCACCGTTGTGGCCCCTACAAAAGATGCTACGTTGGTGGACACGCCGCGATCTTCCAGATGCTCCAGAAAACCGCCGAGTGTACGCCAGGTCACATCGTAGGTGATATCCCCCTGATCCTCTTCCCGTTCCAGGGCCATCCGGTCGGTGAACGGACCCATGGACCATCCCTCACCCATGACTTCCAGAGTCACCCCCTGTTTGATGTTGCTCATGGAGCGTCCGTCGTGCAGCAGGGGTACATCCGCCCAGCTGAGCATGTTGATGAACCCGGGTGTGACAGCCATACCGCGCGCATCAATCATTTCGGGCGCCGTCAAGCCGTCGGGAAGCTCGCCGACGTGGGTGATGCGGCCTTCACGCACGGCAATGCTGCCGCTGTAGGGCGTGCCGCCGGTTCCATCGTAGATCGTGCCGTTCGTGATGATGATGTCATGCGTATGGCGTTCGCAGGAAAAGAGAGAGAACAGAACCGGAACAGCCAGGGTTATGATGGCAATCATTCGGCTTATGCTGATGCCGGGAGATTCTTTGCAGAGAGTACGGGGTTTCATTGTAATGGGGTAATGATTTCAGGATTATGGGGTAATGATTTCGGGACTCAAGTACATTGAAAATGTAAAAATATATCAATACAGAAGGAAAAACTTTTCTTTTCTTCTGATTCTGTTCATCTTGCCGACAATCAGATAGTTTCACCGACAACCCAAATGGAGAGGTGAATATGAGAAAAACCGTTTCCCTGATTCTTGCCGCACTTCTGCTATCAGGTATCTCTGTTGTCCACGCCCAGGAGGATGATTTTGCAACAAGATTTGAACGAATTATTGATCAGTACATGAATACAAAGGATGGACTGGTCCACAATCGTACGGATCTTGCCGCTGCATGGGCAGAGCGCCTGGAGACAACTTTTTGCACTGCCCCGGATGCCTTGTTCCCTGAGGATAAACTGCCCTTGTGGCACGAACTCCGCAGCGTGCTGGTCCAAGCTACCGGCGATATAGTGGATGCTGAAAATATCGTAGAACAAAGAGAGGCATTGGCAGAAATCTCGGCCGGGATGGTCACCTTTATTGAGCATTTTGGAAATCCGGGTGAGAAAATGTACGCTTTTCATTGTCAGCACAACGACGATGAAGCTGACGTATGGCTAAGCCGGACTTCCCGTGTTGCAAATCCGTACCACGGTCCGGAGATGATCGACTGCGGCGAAATGATTGCTGAGCTTTAGCATCACCCTGCCAGTCTCGCCGCAATGCAAGGCATTATGCATGCATTGCGGGGTACATTGTACGCAGAACCGCGGGGCATTTTATAAGCAACGCGGAGTACTACCGCGGGTCATTGTGTACGCAGTATCGCGGGTCATTGTGCACGCAGCACTGCACGGCACTGTGCAAATGCGAGTGATACCCGGGCCTGTCAGTCCGGGTACGCTAGCTGTGCCGACTGCTTCTGGTGAACTGTCCCGAATCAAAGTTGCATCAGGTCGCTGAATGCAATTTCTTCAAAAGACGCAATGACCTTGCTGCAGTCACCGAACGCTTCACGGGTATGGGTTCCCGTGACGCCGATCACCCGGGCTCCGGCCTTTCTGCCGGCTGTAACCCCGGCAACAGAATCTTCGAAAACTATGCACTGTCCGGGCTCTAAGCCAATGGCCCGGGCCGACTTGATGTAAATTTCCGGATGTGGTTTCCCCCTGGATACATGGGCGGCATGCAGCACGGCATCAAAATAGGGGGTGATGCGGAGATGTTCGAGGATAAAAACCGCGTTTTCCTCAGGTGCGGATGTGGCGACAGCCATGGGTATCCGATTGCTGCGCAGCTCCTTGATGAATGGCAGGAGACCGGATGTGACAGCAGCGGCGGGATCGAAGGTCTCCCGGAACAGCTGCTCTTTTTCATCCGCCAGCCGGTCAGTTTCCCGGATGGGTTTGTCAGGGAAAACGAGCGGGATCCACTCCCTGTTGGTTCGACCCGAAATGTTTTCCAGAAAGAACGATTCGCTGATGTTCTTTCCGTGTCGTGAACAGAATGTGCGGATTACCTCCTTGTGGACGGGATTGCTGTCGACCAGTACACCGTCCATGTCGAAAAGGATGCCAAGTCTGTTTAAATTGTCATGCGCCATGCCGGAAAAAAAAGAATTTAGATCACCACGGTTTTTTTATCTTTCGAAATCAAGGTAAGAAAAATCGGATTCATCCCGACAAACCTGTCCTATATAAATCCATCATTGAAAACCATGAACAATACCAGAAAAAGCAATCACTATATTGCCTTTATGTGGACCGTCTGTGCGGCTTTATGGCTACTGCCTGTATTCGCCACAGCAGGTGCACAGGCAGCTGATGAAACACGCTTATTGCGTTTCCCTGACATCCACGAAAACCAAATCGTTTTCTCTTATGCCGGAAATCTTTACACCGTACCGGTAAACGGCGGCACGGCCCGTCGTCTTACCAGCCACGAAGGGTACGAAGTGTTCCCGCGCTATTCGCCGGATGGCCGGTGGATCGCTTTTACCGGTCAGTACGACGGTAATACCGAAGTGTACCGGATTCCCGCGGGTGGAGGCGAGCCCGAGCGGATGACCTGGACCCCGACCCTGGGACGGGACGATGTGGCTGATCGCATGGGCCCGAATAACATCGTCATGGGGTGGACTCCCGACGGTGAACAGGTCCTATTCCGCTCCCGGAAACGCGAATTCAACTCCTTCA
Source organism: Balneolales bacterium (assembly GCA_007127695.1). GTDB lineage: Bacteria > Bacteroidota > Rhodothermia > Balneolales > Natronogracilivirgulaceae > SKNL01. The sequence goes on from SKYW01000256.1 coordinate 7,546, forward strand.
AAGGGCACCTCTACCTGACCCACCCGGAAGGCGACATCGCCGAGCAGCTTCCGTTGCCCCGCGGCGGATTTGCATCCTACTCGTCAGACGGCTCAAAATTGGCCTACAATCGCATTTTCCGCGAATTCCGCACCTGGAAACGCTATCGCGGTGGCATGGCCGACGATATTTGGGTATACGATTTCGAAACAAAGGAGACCATCCGCATCACCGATACCCCCGCCCAGGACATCATCCCCATGTGGCACGGTGATCGCATCTACTTTATCTCGGACCGCGAAGAGAGCAGCCGGATGAACCTCTATGTCTATGACCTGCAATCGGAAGAGACCCGAAAGCTGACAAATTTTACCGACTTTGACATCAAGTTCCCGTCCATCGGTCAACGACATATCGTTTTTGAAAACGGCGGGTATATTTACCGCTTCAACCTCGCTACCGAAGAATACCAGCGGGTACCGATCCGTGTCCGCGACGACCGGCTTACCGGACGCGGCGGGCTCACCGATGCTTCCGGGATCATCCATACCTTTGATGTGTCGCCTGACGGCAACCGGGCGCTATTCGGAGCCCGCGGCGATATCTTCACCGTACCGGCACGCAGCGGCATCACCCGCAACCTGACCCGCACCCCGGGCGTGCACGACCGCAACCCGGTCTGGTCGCCCGATGGACGCCATATCGCATTCATCTCCGACATGAGCGGCGAGGATGAAATCTACGTCATCCCGCAGGACGGGTCCGGCGAACCGCGCCAGATCACAACCGGGGCAGACACGTACAAGTACCGCATTGTGTGGTCGCCCGACAGCGAGAAAATCCTCTGGGCGGACAAGAAACTGCGCCTGAACATGGTGGATGTGGCCAGCGGCGATGTTACGGTAGTGCGCCAGGCCGAGGCATGGGAGATGTCGCAGTATACCTGGTCGCCGGACAGCCGGTGGATTGCCTATACGCTGCCCGAGGTGGAAGCCATGAGTCGCATCTGGCTCTATTCCCTTGAAAAAGATGAGCATTTCAAGGTGACGGACGGCTGGTATTCGGCCAGTCATCCCGAGTTCAGCCGCGAGGGCAAGTACCTGTTCTTCGTTTCCAACCGTGACTTCAATCCGATTTACAGTCAGACCGAGTGGAACCACGCCTATGCCGATATGCAGCGCATCTACTTCGTGACCTTGCGGGCGGACCTGAAATCGCCTTTCAAACCAAAAAACGACGAGGTGAAGATCGGGGATGAGGAAGAGGAGGAAGGCAATGACGAGGATCCCACCGAGCGGATCCAAATCGACACCGAGGGACTTTCCAGCCGCATTATAGACCTGCCGGTTTCCGCATCCAACTACGGAAACCTGCAATCGGTTGGATCCCGCATCTATTACCAGCGCAACGGCATGTCCGACCGCCAGCCCATGCTGCTGTTCTACAATCTGGACGATGAAAAAGAACAGACCATCGGTGCTTACAACAGCTACCGGATTTCCCATGACGGCAAGAAGGTGATGCTGGCGCGCGGAAGTACCTACGCCATCGTGGATCTGCCGGCGCAGGAAACCGATCCCGATCCGGCACTGGACCTTTCCAACATGAAAGTGCGCCTGGACCGCACAAAAGAGTGGGTGCAGATCTTCAACGAAAGCTGGCGGCAGATGCGTGATTTCCTGTATGCGCCGAACATGCATGGCGTGGACTGGGAAGCAGTGCGCCAGAACTACCGTCCGCTCGTGGATCATGTGGCCCATCGCAATGACCTGACCTATGTCATCGGCGAGATGATCGGAGAGCTCAATGTGGGACACGCCTATGTCGGCGGGGGTGACCGCCCGCAGCCGGAGCGCATCCAGATGGGGCGCCTGGGAGCCGAACTTGCCCGTGACACGGACAGTGGATTCTACCGGATCGAACGCATACTGACAGGGGAGAACTGGGTGGATTCACGGCGCTCGCCGCTCACGGAAGTGGGCGTACAGGTGACCGAGGGGATGTACATCATCCGTGTGAACGGCCTGCTTACTTCCGACATGACCAACATCTACGAATCGCTGATCGACAAGGCCGGGAAACCGGTGGTGCTGAGTGTGAATGAGCAGTCGCAGGTCTCCGGTGCCAGGGATGTGGTGGTCACGCCGATTGCCGATGAAGCCGACCTCTATTACTACAACTGGGTGCAGGATAACATCCGGAAGGTGACGGAGGCTTCAGACGGACGTGTCGGGTATCTGCACATTCCGGATATGGGTCCGGGCGGACTCAACGAGTTCGTGAAGCATTTCTATCCGCAGCTCCGCAAGGATGCGCTGATCATTGATGTGCGCGGCAACGGAGGCGGAAACGTATCCCCCATGATCATCGAGCGCCTGCGCCGCGAACTGGCCATGATTGACATGGCGCGGAATGCCGTGCCCACGCCGGATCCATCCGCCATGATGCTCGGGCCCATGGTCACCCTGATCGATCCGTTTTCGGCATCGGACGGCGACCTGTTCCCGTACCGGTTCCGCAAGCACGGTCTTGGCAAGCTGATCGGACAGCGGACATGGGGCGGTGTGGTCGGGATTCGGCAGAGTCTGCCGTTTGTGGATGGCGGATCCCTGAACCGGCCGGAATTCGCCTCCTATGATACCGAAGGCACGAAATGGATTATTGAGGGTCATGGAGTGGAACCGGATATCCCGGTCGACAACGATCCGGCCAAAGAGTATGCCGGCATCGACGAGCAGTTGAATGCCGCTGTGGAACATCTGCTCGAACTTCTGGAAGAGATCGATGTCGCACTTCCGGAACCGCCCGATTACCCGATAAAGCGGTAACCCGGTAAAGCGTCAGCCCGGTCGAAGGCAGATCTTCCTAAGGACTGTTTGAAATCCGGGAGTATGGCCTTCTCGGCACCGGGGACTTCTCGGTCCGAGAGCTCAGTCGTTGAGACCGGAGATCAGGCATTGTCACCGGAAATAAGGCATTGTCATAGAAAAAGCATCGGCTCCCTGGCGGGGCTGATGCTTTTTTTGTGTGCGCATATCAGAGCTGGTCATATTCATTGCCTGCCAATGACCAGATCATTGCACACCAATGACTTGGGTCTCAAGGTCGGTTTTATGGATCCGGTAAGATCAGTACAGGTTGCAAAAAAAAACGAATTCCCGGGAACGTCACAGGCCGTTTTGCTCTTTTGCACTGTGTTCTCAGACAACAACATGGCAATACAACAACCTATCAACAACCAAATACCGTATCAATGAAAACCAAAAGATTTTATCTACCAATATTCATGCTCTTTTTTGCATTCACCCTGAATGCATGTTCGGATGACGCAACGACCTCGTCCGATATGCAGGATCCCAGCATCACTGAAATTGCAGCTTCCAACGCCCAGTTCTCAACACTGGTCGGTGCGTTGCAAGCTACCGGACTCGATGCCGCCCTGGACGGCGACGGCGAATTCACCGTATTTGCACCGACCGACGATGCTTTTGCCGCACTTCCTGAGGGAACATTGGAGTCACTTACCGAAGAACAGCTGGAAGCCATCCTTCTGTACCATGTACTCGGTGCTGAAGTATTCTCCGGTCAACTCGAAGCACAGCAAGCCGCTCAAACCCTGAATGGTGAGGAAGTTTTCATTACCGCTTCCGGCAACGGCGTCACAGTGAATGCTGCTGCCAGCGTAACTACCGCTGATATTGAAGCACGCAACGGTGTCATCCATGTCATCGATGCTGTGGTTCTCCCGGATGCCTACGGCACAATCGTAGATAATGCCGTAAAGCGTTATTTCCTTTCCAACCTTGTGCAAGCCGTCATACAGGCTGACCTGGTGGATGCCCTGCTTGGTGAAGGTCCTTTCACCGTATTCGCACCGACCGACGAAGCTTTTGCAGCCATCGCAGGCGTAGCTGCCGGCCTTACAGTAGAAGAGCTGACCAATGTGCTTCTCTACCACGTAATTCAGGGTGAAGTCCTGTCAACCGATCTTCAGCCAACGCAGCAAGTGACCGCATTAAACGGCGAAACACTGACCATTGAAGTGGCCGGTGGTGTTGCGACGATAAACGGCTCGGCTGGTATTACCACGGTCGATATTCGCGGTACCAATGGTGTGATTCATGTCATCGATGAAGTGCTGCTTCCGTCCGCTGACTAAATCCCTGGCGATGAACTGTCCGGCTGACCATCCACCAAAAATGCGAATGGTCACTCAGTGCTGATACCTCAGACCGGGAATCCCCTCTGAGGCACCGCCGGGCAAAGCAGAAAAAAATACTGAAAAGCCATGACCACTTTGCTGGTTATGGCTTTTTTTGTGGGTGCGCCCGGCAGGGCGCATTCACTTGATCGATTCGGCAAACCGGAATGTCAGCCCGTCGTCCTTTTCTGACAGTGTGACGCTGCCGCCCTGCTGCAGCTTGCCGAACAGCATCTCGTCCACAAGCCGGTTCTTGATGGCTTCCTGAATAACCCGGGCCATGGGCCTGGCGCCGAACGCCGGATCGTATCCCTTGTCCGCCAGCCAGTTTACCGCTTTTTTGGTCAGGTGGATGCGGATGTTCTTGCCTTTAAGCTGCAGCTCCAGCTCCTTTATGAATTTGTAGACGATGCTCTCGACAACCGTTCGATCCAGATGCCGGAAGATGACGATATCATCAAGACGGTTCCGGAATTCAGGACTGAAATGCTTTTCAATGGCTTTTTTCGGCTCACCGCCAAGTTTGGAACTCCCCTCACCGCCAAAGCCGATTTTCGAGCTGCTCATCTCGCGCGAACCGACATTGGATGTCATCACCAGAAGTACATTGCGGAAGTCGGCCTTCCGTCCGGTATTGTCGGTGGCCGTGGCATAATCCATGATCTGCAGCAGGATATTGAAAATGTCCGGGTGCGCTTTCTCAATCTCATCCAGTAAAAGCACCGAATTGGGCTGACGCCGGATGGCATCGGTCAGCAGGCCGCCCTGTTCAAACCCGACATATCCGGCCGGCGCTCCGATGAGCCGTGACACGGTATGCTTCTCCATGTATTCGCTCATGTCAAACCGGATAAGAGGAATACCGAGCTGTTCGGCTGTCTGACGGCAAAGCTCGGTCTTTCCCACTCCTGTGGGACCGGAAAAGAGGAACGATCCGACCGGCTTGGTTTCGTTTCCGAGACCGGCCCGGCTTCGCTTTACGGCAGCCACCAATGCTTTGACCGCCGGCTCCTGTCCGTAAACGTTGCGGTTCAGCTCCTCTTCCAGGTCGCGCAGACTCTCTTTCTCAGCACCCGCCAGCTGATGCACAGGGACACGCGCCATCTTGGATACCAGCATTTCAATGTCGCGTGTACCGACCTGTTTACGGTCCGATGACCGCAGGGAGACCTGCGAACACGCTTCGTCAATCACGTCGATCGCTTTGTCGGGCAGCCGGCGGTCGGTCAGATACTTGGCTGACAGACGGGCCGCGGACTCGAGGGCCGCATTGGTGATTTTCAATCCATGGTACTCTTCGTATACCCCTTTCAGGCCTTTCAGGATTTCGACGGTGGTCGCCACATCAGGCTCGTCAATTTCAATCTTCTGGAATCGGCGCGACAGCGCCCGATCTTTTTCAAACAGGTTCTTGTACTCTTCAAAGGTAGTGGCCCCAATGCACCGGATCTTGCCGTCGGCCAGCAGCGGCTTGAGCATGTTGGACGCATCCATCGTACTGGATCCCGCCGCACCCGCACCGATGATCGTGTGGATTTCATCAATGAAAAGGATCACGTTCTTGCGTTGCTGAAGTGTCTTGAGCACTCCTTTCAGCCGCGCTTCGAAATCACCGCGGAACTTGGTTCCGGCAAGCAGTGAACCGAGATCCAATGCATAGATCCGGAAATCATGGATGCGTTCCGGCACCTCGCCGCCAACGATCTTCTGGGCCAGCCCCTGGGTGATGGCGGTCTTGCCCACACCGGGATCACCGACAAAAATCGGATTGTTCTTCTGCCGGCGGCACAGGATCTCGATGCTCCGTCCGATTTCCATATCACGCCCGATAACCCTGTCAAAGTGTCCCTCACGGGCTTTGGCAGTCCATTCCTCGGTATAGAGCTCAAGCAGGCCGGTCTTTTTCCGTCGGGTGCCGGCACCGCTCCCGGGTGTTGTTCCCGGACGAGAGTCCCCTGCAGGATCCCCTTCGCTTTTGTCCGGGCGGGAGTGGTACCGCCTTTTGCCGCTGCCTGGCACGTCCGGAATCCCGAAGATATCATCCCTGTCTTCGTCATCAGCATCTCCATCTCCACCCGGATCCACAAAACCATCTTCATCTTCGTAGTCACGCCCGTCTTGCTCCTCCTGCTCCCCGAACGGATCTTCACTGTCTGCGGTATCCGGATCGAACCCGTCGTCCCATTCCGACTCGTCGTGGAAATCATCGCCATCACTGCCCGGATCAGCGCTGCCATCCTCATCGTCATCTTCAGGCTGTTCAAACCCGGGTTTGGCGATGCCGTGTGCCACATAATTGAGCACATCCAGGCGGGTCACATCCTGCTTTTCCAGAAAATAGACGGCGTGACTCTCTTCCTCGGCGAACATGGAGACCAGCAGGTCGCCTACGTCGACCTTTTCCTGTTCGGCAGACTGGCTGTGGATGAGGGTGCGCTGGACGGTGCGGCGGAATCCGAGGGTATGAAGGGGTTCCGCGGATTTGTCCCGCCGGACAGGGATATGACTGTAAAAGTCTTCCAGGTCCTTGTCCAGCATCTGAATGTCCGTTCCGCAGCTGCGCAGTATCCTGGCCCCGGTTTCGTCCCTCGCAATGGCATGCAGCATGTGCTCGAGCGTGATCATCTCATGTCCGAGATGAGAAGCAATCATAAAGCTATTCCGGAGAACCCGGTCCAGTGCCTTGGTGATCATGAGATATGTGGTTCTTTCGCGATGAGGTTATGCTTTTTCCATGGTGCATCGAAGCGGGAAGCCTGCCTTTTTGCTACTTTGTGTCACCATCTCGACTTTGGTTTCGGCGATGTCGCGCGTAAACACTCCGCAGATGCCGGAACCCTTGCGGTGCACGTCCGACGTGATATTTACGGCCTCCGGGACGGGCTTGCCAAAAATACCGGTCAGCACACTCACAACAAAGTCAAAGGTGGTGTAATCATCATTGAGCAGGATCACCTTGTACATGGAAGGTTCGCCTGCCTTGCTTTTTTTTCTGGTTCGGGTGGCCGATTGTTTCTGGGATGCTACTTCGGACATGGTATACTGTGAGTTTGTTTCTTATATTCCGACAAATTCTCAAACGCCTGAGTGTCCTGTAAAATTATCAGTTAGGTCTTCACGTTGCAATAGTGAAACCATTTTCAGGTAGAGGAATTTTCATTTACCGGGTCGGAGTTGAATTTCTTTTTCTGATTGGAGTCATCCCGGTCGGCAAAGAGAGCCATCCACAAGAAAAGGGTCAAGCAGCAGTTCGGATAAAAGTTTATGTAATAAAATGATCAGTTTGTATGAGTGAATCGGAAAAGCCGGCAAAAATTTTCAATCTGGACCTTGAGATAGATGGTTCGGTCAAGAATAAACTCTTTCGTGTTGCTCGCAGGCCTTTGGAGCAGCTCTTGTCTTTTAATGGCCTGAACAGCCTCTACAACGAGGCGCTTCACTATGAGACCGAACAGGCTTTTTATGACAAGCTGCTGGACAGGATGAATGTAAACTACCATATCTCGGAAAGGGATATGGATCGCATCCCGAAGGAGGACCGCGTAGTCGTGGTGGCCAATCATCCTTTTGGCGGACTGGAAGGAATTATCCTCGCATCCATACTCCGTTCAGCCAGGGAGGATTCCAAAATACTGGCCAACTATTTACTGGAGCGCATTCCTGAACTGAGGGATGTCTTCTTTTTTGTGGATCCGTTCGGAGGGAGCAGTTCGGCGCGCGCCAATCTGGCATCAATGAAAAAGTCGATGCAGTGGCTGCGGGATGAACACATGCTGGGTATTTTTCCCGCCGGAAAGGTAGCACACTTCTCCATCAGCAAGCGAAAAGTGGTGGAATCGGAATGGGCCGAATCGGTCGCAACACTGATCCGAAAAACAGAGTCACCCGTGCTGCCGGTCTATTTTGATGGTTTCAACGGACCCATGTTCCAGTTGATGGGACTTATCCATCCGCGCCTGCGCACGGCCATGCTGCCCAAGGAGCTGATCAATAAAAAGGACCGGGATATCGATATCTGCATAGGCAAAGTGATTGGCTTCAACAAGCTGAAATCGTTCGAAAGTGACAAGGAGATGATCAGCTATCTGCGACAGCGTACGTTCATGCTGCAAAATCGCAGCGGTGAGGAAGACCCGTCCCCGGATACCTCCATCTCCATCAGCATCACCGGTGAAACCGTGGAACCCATAGAGGATCCGGTTCCGCCCGATGAAGTGGCAAAGGAGATCGCGGAACTGCCTCCCACCCAGAAACTTTTTGAGAGCAACGAGTTTGAGGTGTATCACGCTGTGATGAAACAGGCACCCAAACTGCTTCATGAAATTGGGCGGCTTCGGGAAGTGACTTTCCGGGGCACGCATGAGGGAACCGGCAAGTCGATCGATCTTGATGCGTTTGACGAGTATTATGTGCACCTGTTCGTCTGGAACCGGGAAAAGCAGGAACTGGTGGGTGCTTACCGGATCGGCCGTACCGACAACATCATCAAAAGACACGGGAAGAAGGGGCTTTACACTACCACTCTGTTCAATATCAAAAGTTCCTTGTTTGACCGGATCAGCCCGGCGCTGGAGATGGGCCGTTCCTTTGTACGTCCCGAATACCAGCGCAGCTTTGCCCCGCTCCTGCTGCTCTGGAAAGGCATCGGTCATTATGTGGTTAAGTATCCGAAGTACAAGGTGCTGTTCGGACCGGTAAGCATTAGCAGCGAGTACCACTCCATGTCACGTCATCTGATGGTCAGTTTTCTCAAGTTGCACAACTATTTGCCGGAAATGGCCCGTATGGTGAAACCCAAGACCCCCTATCGGGGACGCCGGGTAAAGGGGATGGACCCGAAGAACCGGACGATGATCCGCAGCCTGGAGGATGTCTCCGAACTCATATCCGAATTCGAAAGTGACGACAAGGGGGTTCCGATCCTGCTGAAGCAGTATCTGAAACTGGGCGGTAAACTGGTGGGCTTCAACGTGGATCCGGACTTCAGCGATGTTCTGGACGGACTGATCCTGGTGGACCTGACAAAAACCGATCCCAAAATCCTCAGACGCTATATGGGTGACGAGGGGCTGGCCTCATTCAAGGATTACCACAGCCCCGAGAAGAAGGAAAAGGAGCTGACAGCCTGACGCTAGGTGCCTTCTGACGCCGTGCCTTCTGACGCTCGGTGCCTGACGCCAGGTGTTTTCTGACGCCGGGTGCTTTTCGGTTGACAAGCGGGGGTATCCTGACTGCAGCCCTTCCTGTTCCTGATCTGGCAGCTTTTTCTGTTTCCCCTACCCCTCCAGCTCCGGCGGTTCGGCCAGTTCCGGCGGTTCGGCCAGCTCCTCCATGAACCGTAATACAGGTGCCTGCGGATCGCCATAAAACTCAAAATGCAGCAGACCGTCTTTTCGGGGCAATTCAATTTGGAACAGGCCTTCCACTCCGTCGACGAAATCATTGAAGGCCGCACTTGTGCGTGAAAAAGTGACGGATCCATCCAGGATAGTTGCACGTTCCCCGGGGGGCATGGCTACAATGGCCTGTATTCTGGTATCAAACGGTTCGGTCGATATCCTGGTGTCCCTGATACGAAGGGTGTCGCTTCTGTTGATCCAATTTGCCCTGATGGAATGAACAGGCAGTTCGTTTTCCGGCAGCCCGAACATACCCAGCATCATCCCGTGTTGCTGGATGAGTTCGCTTGAGGGATACCATCGTACACCGCCCAGATAGACGGAATTCTCCCCGGGAAGCGTGAGTGGATGCCGGTCTCTCATTTCATGATCGAAAGATATGTCACTTGTCACGGAGAGCGTGTCCATGGCAAAACCACCCAGTTTGCCAGGCAGGGGCAACCGGGCCAGTTCAGGCGTAGCAGCCCGCAGCATGTATTTCAGGTTCCATGAATCGGGTTCTGCCGGCCAGCCTTCCTTACGGAAGCTGATTTCGCCCGAAGTTTTGAAAGAAAGTCCGGGCGCGGATATGCGAAGCGAACTCAGTGTGGCTGTTTTCCGGTCTGAGCGATACTGTAACTGCATTGCCACCTGCTCCATGGAATCGGGGAACCGGTATCCGGAAAAAATCGGCAGTGCCATCAGCTGTTCCGGTATTTCCTCATGAAAGGCGATCTCATCCAGGCTCATGCTTATGCGGTGGTTGTATTTTGGTGGTTCCTGACTTGCGGCTATCTGCAGCAGTTCATCCATGCGGCCATTGTACAACAGATAGGCCCTGCGTACCATCACGCTTTCACCAAACAGCCATTGGAAGGGATCGTTTTCACGCAAATGAATTTCGGATGATACTTCAGATGCGTCATGGATAACAAGTTCTTCCATCCGTATCCGAAAGGAGCGAATCTGTGGCAACGGGTCATGGGAGCCTTTTCGAAGGATGCGCCAGAGATCGGCATGGGTCAGCGATCCGGTGATTTTTTCGATTTCAACCACATTGTCCTGCTGCCGGAAAACGAGGTCCCTGATGGTCAGTGATCCGAAAGCGGGATTAACGGAAATCCTGTCATACGTGTACTCCGTCTGCGCATGGAAACTGGCGATCCGGTCAAACTGTTGAGTGACAACAGAGGCCAGATAGCGTCCGGCCGCCCAGTTCATCAGGAACAAAAGCCCGGCAAGCAGAAGAGCAGATAAGATCAGCCTGGTTCTCATATCAAACTGATTCGGTCCGTGAAGTTAATGTTTTTGACCAGGTGGACGCATCGCGCCAGATTTGTCTGGCTGCCGATGGATCGCCGGCGTTGTTTTTTCCGAAAAGAGCAGTCAATCAGGCTTGAACGCGATCCGCAATGTCATCGCTTGTCACCTGATATTCTTCACTTTTTACCATATCCCGCAGGGTGAACAGGTTTTCCTGAAGCTCCTGCTCCCCGATTATCACTGCAAACCGTGCCTGCTGGCGGTTGGCGTCCTTCATCTGTGCCTTCAGCGAGCGGCCGGAATAGTCCATAGTACAAACGAGACCGCAATTTCGCAACTCCGGCATTTTTTCGAGCGCCCAGCGAGCAGCCTCTTCTCCACGCGTGACAAAATAGATGTCCGGACCGGTTGGATGCGCCAGGGTAATGCCCAGCGCCTCGCAGGCGATCATGAGCCGCTCGATGCCGCACGCAAATCCAACGGCCGGCGTAGGCTGACCCCCAACCTCCTCGATGAGCAGGTCGTATCTGCCCCCTCCGCCAAGGGCATCCTGCGAGCCAAGATCCGGGCTGACCAGCTCGAAGGCGGTTTCGGTGTAGTAGTCGAGTCCGCGCACAAGGAAGGGATCCATTTCGTAAGGGATGTCCAGCCGGTCCAGCAGTTCCTTCACCGTATCAAAATGTTCCCGTGATTTTTCGCTGAGGTAGTCGGTGATTTTGGGTGCATCCGCCTTAAGCGGCTGATCCTGATCCTCCTTGGAGTCGAGGATGCGCATAGGGTTGGTATCAAGGCGGTTGCGCGAAATCTCACTGAGCTTGTCCGACAGTGGCCTGAAGTAGTCGTGGAGCGCATTGCGATAGGCATCCCGTGAGGCGGGATCTCCGACGGAATTGAGTTTCAGCGTAGTATTTTTGATGCCGATTTGCCGGTAAACGGCGGTCATGAAAGCGATGATCTCCACATCGGCTATGGCGCTGGAGGAGCCGATCAACTCCGCGCCGAACTGGTGAAACTGGCGTTGCCGGCCTTTTTGCGGACGCTCAGCGCGGAAAAACGGACCGATATAGTAGAGCCGCTGCGTACCGCCCCGCTGGGCAAGATGGTTCTGCACATAGGCCCGGGCCACAGGTGCGGTCCCTTCCGGCCTGAGCACATAATGGTCCTCACCGCGGTCAAATGTGAACATCTCCTTGCTCACGATATCCGTGAGCTGACCCACGCCACGTGCAATCAGTTCGGTCTGCTCCATGACAGGTGTGCGGATCTCCTGAAAGTGGTACCGCCGGGCCGTCTCGTGTATCAGGGACTCCAGTGCCTGCCACTGTTCAATTTCACCGGGCAGCAGATCGGTCATTCCATGGTGGGTGGTAAATGTGGTTTTGCTCATTCGTGATGTTTCGGAAGTACGTATTAACGGTGTGACAATTCTTCTGACAATATCTGCAACATTTCCTGTAACAATTCCTCTGTTTCTCTTCGCACAGATTATGAACCGCTCAAAGATAAGGGAATCGCGGCAAAATTACTTTACCCGGACGGGATATCAGGCTGCCGGGTTGAAATCGGCCTTCAAATCACAAAGTCCCGGAAAAGTGGCCGGTATCAGTCGCGCTTACGGCGGGTGAGTGATGCGACAGATTTCCGGATGAAATCCTGGAGATCCTCCGAAAGATCAAGGACAAAGATGCCGATGGTAACTATTGCAACACTCACAGCGGAGCGGAGGATCAGATCGATACCCCAAACGGGGATTTCCGGGATCCCCCAGGCGATCAGAAGGGCGGTAATCAGAACGGCAATACCTGTGAGGTTCTTTTTGGTGAACGGGTGGATGCCCATCCGGACCAGCACGTAGATAACGTAAACAACATTGTGGACCAGAACGGAAAGGGCAGTGGCCATTGCCGCACCGGTGATGCCGAATATCGGGATGAAGATGAGGTTGGTGACAACGGTGAGAACCACCAGCAGCAGTGTGGCGTAGAGGTCAAAACGGTACCAGCTGGATGTACGGATGATGGCGGCATTGAGTCCGGCGGTCATGTCGATCATTTTGGCCAGTCCGATGAACAGGAATACGTAGACACCGGCATGGTATTCCTCCGGCAGGAATTGGTAGACGTGACCGAGGTTTACCCCGATAATGATGAAGATGATGCCGCCCACAAGCATCTGGTTTATGGAGCTTTTGGTGTATATCTCCGAGATGGTATTCAGATCCTTTTTGTACTGCGCCTCGGCAATCAGCGGCTGGGATATCTTCATCAGCGCCTTGGCAGGGATCTTGATCATGGTGGCCAGGTAGAGGCTTACGGCATATACGGCGGTTTCAGCAAGATTGGTCATGCCGCCGACCATCAGCATATCGATGTTGCCCAGGGTCATGGCAGTAACGCTGCCCAGGAATGCATAGGCCGCATACTCTGCCATGCTTTTGATGCGTGGCCGCGTCAGAATGGTGAAGTCCGGGATTACAAACAACTGCTTCTTGAAACCGATGTATAGCAGCATGAGAAGTGTCTGCAATCCAAATGTCCCCACAAACATCCACATGAACATACCGAACGGGATATAGCCGAA